>JAITDV010000477.1 GCA_031282385.1 Planctomycetaceae bacterium
AGGAATCAAAGTTTATAGAAATGAAATTCTTTTTTTACTAAAGGAATATTTACGCATTTGAAAATAAACAAATCTTAATTTTGGAAGATTTTGAACTCCCTACCTTACAGGGTAAATGCAAAATTTTACATTGTGCAGTTTTAAAACACTAAATCCACTGAAATATTACGAAAACCGGAAATTGAAAAAGTGGAAATTATTTCACAACTTTTCTATCTGATCGTACTACTAAATTGCGGGACTCAAGAGCATAAAAACCCGCTTGCCGAATAGGTAAGCAGGCGACGGTAATGGAAACTCAAAGTGTGAACGGTTTATAATCTCTCAAAAAACGAAACAAGAAAAAACTATTCTCAAATTCCAATACCAAATTTTGGAATAAAAAAAATTACTCTTCTTTTTTCTTTTTGGTATTGTATGGGGTGTTGCTGAATTTTGATTTGAATTTTTCAATGCGTCCTGCAGTATCGACGTACTTAAGTTTGCCCGTGTAGAATGGATGGCAGACATTGCAAATATCTACTTTTAGTTCCGGTTTTGTTGCACGAGTTTTAAACTTGTTGCCGCAACCGCAAGTTACCTGTGCCTCAACATATTTGGGATGAATATTTTTCTGCATTTTAACCTCTCGTAAAATTTTATTTTTAGTAATTAAAATTGATTGACAATTGAACGAACAACTCTTGTCCGTCCCAACCAATTGCCAATTACTTCCGTACAAAATTGTGAATATTATACTGATCTCGCTATAATAAATTACGTGTCTCAAGTGCATATACTGTTCGTACTATAAATTGCAGGACTCAAGGTCGCAAAAGCCTGCTTTCCGATAGGTAAGCAAACGGTGACAAACGGAATTTATTTTAAGCGTGAACAATTTATAAATATCGGGGCGAGAGGATTTGAACCTCCGACTTCCTGCTCCCAAAGCAGGCGCGCTAGCCAGGCTGCGCCACGCCCCGTTGTTCGGATTCAACATTTGAGGCAATTTCCCCAAATAACCCAACTCCGACACGAAAAGAGCAAGAGTTTAACCGAATAACAAATTTACGCAATTACCACCCCCCGCCCAATTCAAAAAATTTACACTAACATCACCCAAAAAATAATTCTACTGTCTGATAAACAGATTAATTTTATTTAGGAGCAAGTGTACAAACTATTTGTCTGTTTGCTCTTTTAGGAGGCGATTCTATTTTGCCTACATCATCAAGAGCCTCGACCATTTTGTTCAACACTTTTGCGCCTTCCTCCATGTGTGCTAATTCGCGTCCTTTGAATTTGACTGTAATTTGAACTTTGTCCTTATTTTTTGTCAAAAACTCTCTTGCTTTGGCCACCTTTACGAGAATGTCATGTTCACCCGTTTTGGGATGTAGCCATACTTCTTTTGTTTTAGATTGGTGAGTATGTTGTTTTGCTTGTTTCTTTTTTTGTTGATATTTATATTTGCCGTAATCCATGATGCGGCAAACCGGAGGCTTACTATCTGTTGAAACTTCAACAAGATCAAGCCCCATTGACTTCGCCTTGTTCAATGCCTCCGACGTATTCAACACTCCAAGCTGTTCGCCGTCGGCTGATACCAACCGAACTTGCGGAACACGAATCATTTCATTAATTCGTTGTTTTCCATTTGTTACAGCTGCCGACGTTTTAACGTCCCGCTGATTATCAATCCTCCTCAATACCATTAGGTTCTCCGGTTTTTTAATTTAAACTACTCCTGAAATAAATGTTAAATTTCAGGTAACACTTATACCGAACTCATTTAATATCGTTAAAGTCAAAAACGCAAAAATCGGTCTTTCACTCAAACCACATTCTAAATTCGGCAACACTAACACTCTGCCTATCACAAATTGATCTTCTAAAAACACGTAATATTTGACCAATTTATTACACTATTGAATATAGGGAACTTCCAAAAATACAATTTGCCAAAAACAAATTTATTCGATTTCAGTCAACTGAATATCAAATAAATTTAATTTTTAGAAATTCCATATAAATAAAAGCAAACTTTCTAATAGATAAACCTGCTCAAAATCCAAAGTGATTTATAAAAATTCTGTAACTATTCAGTTGCGAGTATAAAATTTGACGATGTATTTCGTTTTGGAAAAACAGCGCAGACAACCCGCAACTTCACAAAGGAACAAAATCCCAATAATATCATTGCCCCGAAAGGACAGTAATATGATCTTGCAACAAGTTTCTGCATTGCTCCTTGCGGAACGATATCAAAATATAAAACAACAAAGCCGTAATACCAAATTACTGAATTGTCGCCATTGAATATGCCCGATTATACTGTTCGTACTATGAAATTGCGTGACTCAAGGTCGTAAAAGCCTGCTTTCCGATAGGTCAACAGGCGAAGGTGAACGAAATTTAAAGTGTAAACAGTTTAAAACAATCGTCTGAACAGTTACAAAATTACAATAATTTATTTCGCGTAAATTTGTAGATAAAATGAGTCATTATCCATTTGTCAAAGGAATTTTCAATGTGAGCAGTTTAAAAGTTCAAATCATCTTCTCAATTCGTCCATAAACATTGTTAAATTTTCACGAAATTATACTGTTCGTACCATAAATTGCACGACTCAAGAGCGTAAAAGCTTGCTTTCCGATAGGTAGCCGGCAGGTGGTGGTGAAGGAAATTTAAAGTGTGAACAGTTTATAAATATTATTTTCCTTATTTTTATTCGGCAAAATATTTACTCTTGTTGTTTTGGTTGTATTTATCTGAAGACAGTTGAATTGCTTTTAGTAGTTCGTTGCGGTCAATCGGTTTTGTCAAAACTGCATCGCAACCGGCTGCCCACGTTTCTGCTTCACTACCGAAATTTGCCGTAAGTGCAAGAATCGGTCTTTCAAACCCCCGCTGCCGCAATTCGCGTGTTGCTTCAAAACCGTCCATTACCGGCATTTGCATATCCATTAAAATAACATGAAACGGTTCACCCAACTCTTCACTTTCTACTACTTTTTCAATTGCTGCCCGCCCATTTGTCGCCGTTTCTACTTTTGCGCCGGCGTCACGCAATTTCGCCTCCGCAACAAGCAAATTCACTACACCATCATCAACAACCAACGCCCTAAAACCCGACAAAGGAAGCGAAACATCAACATCCTTGTCCTCCACCACAACCGAATTAACCGCATCAATAAAACTACTAAACACGGTATTTGAAACCGGTGAAGTTGTGCCCATACGTCCTATTGGGGTTTTCGGTGTTAAAAAACCGGTTTGTAATGTTGACAACGAACCGGATGTTACGTTGTCTGGCAAACGAATTGGTAAAAGCAACGAAAATTTACTACCTTTACCAAGCTCGCTCTCAATCAAAATATCGCCGTGCATAAGTTGAGCTAATCCACGCGCAATTCCAAGCCCTAAACCCGTTCCACCGTACTTTCGTGTTGATGTTTCGTCAACTTGCGTGAACGGCTTAAATAAATAATTCACTTGCTCCGGCGTCATGCCAATTCCAGTATCAATAACATCAATACAAAGAATCGAAACATCAGGAAACATAGCTTGAAGGTCTGAAAGCGTTTGAGACGCTTTTATCAATAACGACGAAATCGTAAATAACGACGAAATCGAATTTTGCAACTCCAAACTATCCGGCTGCTGCGTACCAAAAATACTGGTTGCAAGCACTGTCAAAAACGATTTATCAGTCTCAGGTTTAACTGTTTCTGGCACCGTAACTTTGAGTGCAGGAATAAATTGACAAACGATCTTGACATAACCTCGCTCCGTAAACTTTAACGCATTGCCGATAAGATTAATCAAAATTTGCCTTATCCGCGTCGGATCGCCCAAAATCATCGGTGGAATTTTATCGTCAATTTCTACCAAAAATTCTACACCTACATTTTCTTCTATCCTTGTCTGAAAAGTCTTTTTAATATCATTAATGACTCGTTTAATTGAAATCGGCACCATTTCTAATGTTATTCTGTTTGAATCCAACTTGGAAAAAGTCAACACGTCATCAATAATTGTCATCAGTTCTTTTCCGCTTTTGCGAATAATGTCAATAATTTCATTTTGTGTCAACCTTACTTTTTCACCCGCCGCCATCGCCGCCAACATATCAGAACAACCCAAAATCGCATTCATCGGTGTACGGATTTCATGCCCCATGTTCGCAAGAAAATGCCCCTTCGCTTGAACAGCAACCTCTGCATCACGCCGCGCTAACACCAGTTCCGTTACCGTCTTTTCCAACTCAATTGCATAACTCGTCAATCGCCTTTCTACTACTTGATGGGAAAACAAGAATACTTGAGCGCAAAAAAATAAAATAAGAAAAAGACCAAAAAACCACGTAGGCCAGAATTGCGCATCATGTATGCTCTCAATCCATTCCTCGCCCCAAAAATCTACACCCAACACCGCTTCTACTGCTCCATTAGAATCATATACCGGCTCCGCAGCCGTAATCCAAAGTCCCCACCTGTCGCGTTCAGGTTTCTTGCTGAAACTCGATTTGCCGTTGAATGCTTCAAGTATCTCAACAAACGTTTTAGGATCCGCTTCATACGTTTCGCCATTAGGAACTTCAGCCTCACGCTCATCCGAAAGAATATCGCCGGTGCCGCCATATTTATTGTCCCTGTTCAAATCTGCCGCCGGACAAAAAACAAACGCAAGCTCGTTGTCGCGAGTTTGACGCAAGGTATAAATTGAAGCCGCAGAACCAATACGATCTTGCCACAATGACATCATATTTATTATCTTGACAAACTTCTGCTCTTCACGCGTAGTCTCAATTGTAATCTCCTCATGTCCCATGTTTTGAATCGCAATTGCAAAAGATTTGGACAAACCCGATAATTCATCCTTCTTCAATTTTTTTGCCCGTTCCGCCGACGCCAAAATACAAAGCACGCCGAACACAAAAATTAAAAACAACAAAAACCAAGATACAAGCAAATACCTAACTTTAATCCGATGAGCCGAAATCGCCCAAAACGTTAATACTAACATAAGTAATAACGAAAACATTATTATCGTTATCACAACCCAGTAATCATAAAAATAACCGGAAACCACCATACACATATCAAAAAAATTCTGCATAGCCGATCCAAATAAGTTATTAAAAAAATAATTCACAATGTTTAAAATAATTGGTGTTGTTTATTAATCGTTTGCAGCGAATTCTAAAAACTTCATTTAACCCGCGCATTTTCAATAAAAATTTATTCGTGCAATTTTAAACAGTTCACACTCTAAATTTCCTTTACCGCCGCCTGCTTACCTATCGGAAAGCAGGATTTTACGCTTTTGAGTCGCGCAACTTATAGTACGAACAGGATAGTAATTTCACAAATAAGATAAATTATCATAAGCTCCTCAATTTTTGGGCGTCAAGAATCGGTTTAATTGCCCGATCCAAAATGCCAAGAGTGTAAGCAATTGCTAGACCATAATTTGTGATAGGAATATTTGCGTTCTGACAATACATGATTCTGCTCAACATTTCACGCCGATTCCACATACACGCGCCGCAATGAATCACCAAATCGCAGTTAAAATTATCTGTAAGAAATTCATGCCCGCGAACATGTTTAAATTCCAATTCACCGCCGACAAACTGGCGTAATAACTTTGGGATTTTTATTGTTCCAATGTCTTCTTCAATTGGATGATGAGTACACGATTCGGCAATCAAGACACGTGAACCGGCTTTAAGATTTTTGATAGTTTTAGCCCCTTCAATCATAATTCCTAAATCCGCCTTTTGCCGCGCGAACAAAATTGAAAATGAAGTAAGCGGAATTGATTGCGGTACATCGGCTGAAACTTTAACGAATGCTTGCGAGTCTGTTACTACAAGCGCAGGCGGCGGCGAAATTCGTTGCAACACGTCCGCAAGTTGAGTATCTTGCACAACAACACAAGAAAGATGAGCATCAAGAACTTCACGGATTGCCTGAACTTGCGGCAATATAAGACGCCCTTTCGGCGCTTCCTTGTCAACCGGAACAACTAAAACAACCATCGACTCAGGCGGAACAAGATCAACAAGAATAGGAGGCGGCACCAAAAAATCGTCAGGAACAGATCGCAATAACACCTCATGAAGTTCAACAATTCCACGACCTGTGATTGCATCAGTTTTTACGTAAGGAATTTTGAGTGATTCGAGTTCGTCCAGCGTTTCGGGACACGGCTGGGCAACATCAATTTTATTAAGAACATAAATAACAGGAACCGACCGATTCCTAAACGCAACAATTAAATCCAACTCAAATCGCGTAATTGGCGCGTCAGCATTTGAAACAATTATTCCTATTTCAGTACGGTCAAGTACAGATTTAGTTTTTTGGATTCGCAATTCACCAAGTGCGCCTTCGTCGTCAACTCCAGCAGTATCGATCCAAAGAACCGGACCTATCGGCAAAAGTTCCATTGGCTTCTCAACAGGATCAGTTGTCGTACCTGCAGTTTCGGAAACAATAGATGTAGCCTGGTGTGTAAGTGCATTTAGCAATGATGATTTTCCAACGTTACGGCGTCCGAAAATTCCTAAATGGAGCCGGAAACCTTTGGGAGTTGTTTGCATTTTTAACGGGTTGGTTGGGAATTATGCTGACTCGTACTATGAATCGTTAGACTCAAGATCGTAAAAAACTGCTTTCCAATAACTAAACAGGAGGCAGTAAAGGAAATTTAAAGTGTGAGCAGTTTAAACTATTCGCATTTGAATTTTTTGTAGTGTGCGCGGATTATTTCATAACGTCTGTTCAACACTATTGCGCTGATAGATTCTAACATACGGTTGGTATAAATTAAACAAGTGTTGGGCAATATTTGTTATATTAACAACAATTCATATCTGAATTATCTGCGTGTGATCAAAAAAGACAACGCAGATTATTACTTATTAATACCATTTTGTAAATAGTTTGCCGCACCAACAGACTTTAATCTCTAAACAATTGTGTTGTTATTAGACCTTTTCTCTAACCTAAAAATACATCAACGCAACAAAAAACCTACAATAAAAAACCGCCTTTAACTCCTCCGAGACCACCCCTAACCCCTCCGAAGGAGAGGTCAGGGGTGGTCTCCTACAGGTTAGCGAAAAGGTCTATTTTTGGTTGAGTCTGCAAAATATTTTACAATTATACTTACAACAATCAACTGCAACGCATGATAAAGCATAATCGGTAAAAGCAAAATTCCTACACTAGTCATTCCTGCAAATATTACTTTTGACATTGTGATTCCATGCACCAATGATTTCTTTGAACAACAAAATAAAGCCGTGATTGTGTCCGTGTTATTGAACCGCATTGCCCTACAACATACCAACGTTATCCCGTAAACACAAAAAAACAGCAACAACATTCCTATACAAAGAAACACTAATTGTGAGATTGTGAAACCGGCGAATGCGTTGCCAGCGAATGATTTTGAAAACGAGGTATATACGACTAACAAAATCACACTTTGATCAAAATATTTTAAATATTTTCTATTTCTTGCCGCAAAATTACTAAGCCGCCGGTTGAAACACATCCCGACACCAAGCGGGAGAACAATAATAATCAACAAATCACGAATCGCACTAATAACAGAAAAATTATTCGTATTAGCAATATTGGTGATAAAAAGACTCATCCAAATTGGCGTAACAAAAACTCCGATTATACCTGAAATGCTCGCATTAAAAATTGCTGCTGTAATATTGCCGCCTGCAAGTGATACCATTACTACTGACGACGAAACCGTTGATGGCAAAACCGACGTATAAAAAATCCCAAGCCATAATTCCTGCGTTAATTCTGTTACAAAAAAGTGGCGGACAACAAGAACAATTATCGGAAAAATCAAAAAAGTTATTAGTTGAATTATGACATGTAATTTCCAATTTGCCATTTCGTTTTTGACAATTGCCGGATTCATGCCGATTCCGTAACAAAAAAACATAACCCAAAAACCGCACCCCGCAATTTGCCCCACAACACGATTAGCCCCAACTTGCGGACTCACATACGCCAAAAAAATCGCCATTCCAAGAAACCAAACTATGTTCGGACGAACACTAAAACAAACACTCTTCAAATTTCGGTAACACAAAATCTCTAAAGCAAACTTCCCAATACGTAAGTTCTCACGAATCATTGAAAGCACAAATGAGACCAGTTTGAAAATTATTGCAATAAGTTTGCAAACAATCCATAAAAATAATTTCATCACTCTACTAAAAAATTGGGATATACCGAACACACTATAGGTAACTTCTAAAAACTCATTTTGTCCACGAATTTTCACGAAAGATCACTAATTAAATAATTTGTGCAAATTCGTGTCAATTCGTGGATAATATAAATTTATTGTCTAAGTTTGTCTATCCTGAAAATTTTGATAATTCCGTCAAAAAATAGGTTCTTGGAAATTGCTTATAATACTGTTCGTACTATCAATCGCGTGGCTCAAGATCGTAAAAGCCCGCTTTCTGATTGGTAAGCATGCGGAGATAAAGGAAATTTAAAATGTGAACAATTTCAAAATAGACGATTATTTTTTTATTTTTTCGTCACGTCTGGACAACTTGGTATAAATCATAGACAATACATTAATGAATCGCAATTATATCAAACACATTTTAGAATACGCAAAGCACGCTGTTGATACTATAAATCAGTTAATACTATATAAATTGCAAATCTCAAAAGCGTAAAAGCAAGTTTTTCAATTCGATAAACTTGGGCAAGTTGCCAAAAATTCAAGTGTGAACAATTTAAACTTCGACAAAAAAATTACTTTATTTGATTTCAGTCGAATTTTATTTTCAGCCTCCAAAGATATGTTTTTATGAATTACTGTTGACTAATTTAATAGGAGTTTGAGTTATGAATATTGACTTTAATGAGATTCCGGCGGATAACGAGTTATGGGGACAATTTGCACAAGATTTTTTGTGCAATCTTGGTTTTTCTATTGAACCGCAATTGTTTCGCGTGTCGGATGATGGTTATGATTTTTGTGTTTTAGAACAGGTACCGGGGAAGTTTAATTTTGTTCCGTTCAAATGGCTTGTTAGTTGCCGACACAAGTCTCCGACACGTCTTGCCGTCAAGGAATCGGAAGAAGCTGATGTGCTTGAGCGGATATTGCGAAACAAGGTTGACGGGTTTATTGGCTTCTATTCAACTTCATCAGTGTTGGCACTTTCATTACATTTAGAATCGCTCAAAGCAAAAGGCAATATCAAAGATTACAAAATAATGGACGCAAAATTTATTGAATCTTATCTCATAACTCCCGGATTTGATTTGATTACTTCACATTTTTTTCCAAATTTCTCTTTGAGCAGGCAAGCTATCCACATTTATCAGGACAAATATTTACCAATACGTTGTGAGTTTTGTCAAAAGGATTTGCTTGAGACACTTTACACAAACAATAATCAAGGCGTTGTGGTTCGTTTAAGGTTACGCAAAAATGATCCAGATACAATGGATACGATCTCAAAAGTATATTTTGCTTGCAAAGGTGATTGTGATGAGCAATTGCAAACTAAATATTGCCGGCATTATTCTCAAAGTACTGCAAGTTGGGCGTCTATTTCTGATCTTGTTATTCCTGCGGCGTTTCTTGAACGTGCGGCTGTGTTATTGAATCAGATAGGTCGAGATGGAATTAGTTACGAACCTGAAGCGTTGGAAACGGAAATATATCTTTTGCGAGCTTTGGCGCAAAGAACTTTACGTCCGGCAGTGCCGGGCGAATTATTAAGAACAAAAAGAATGTTGATCAACGAAGAATAACACATTTTAAAACTGTTCACACTTGAAGTCCTGTTTACCTTCGCCTGCTTACCTACCTAAAAGCAGGCTTTTACGCTCTTGAGTCCCGCAATTTATCGTATGAGCAATGTAGCAGTACATACACATTAAAATCGATTTTTCATTTTTTGTATCATTTCACTCGCTGACAGGATTTGTTTGAAATGATACTTTCATTTTTAGAGAATTTCTTTTACCGTTACATTTATTTGTTATGCCCCCTGTTGCTTTTTTGATTGGAATTGTAACAATGTTATTCCATGTTTTATTTTGACCGAGCTTTGATAATTATTCTTATATTTACTATATGCTGATCGTACTGTAAGTTGCGTAACCCAATAGCGTAAAAACGCGTTTTCCGATAAGTAAGCAGGCAAAGGTAAACGGAATTTAAAGTGTGAACAGTTTAAGAAGTAATTAAATTTTCATTTGCCAAAGAAATTAATCGATATTTCCATGATACTAACCCAATCAGAAAACGCTTATTTAATCCGAATCCAAAACGGTGAACAAAAAGAATTAGTCCCATTCAATTCCAATACGGAAGTAACTATTGGTCGATCTATCGACAATAAAATTTCGCTTCTCGATGACAGATGCAGCCGTTTCCACGCAAAAATTTATTTTGATTCAGGTCAATGGATTCTACAAGACCTTGGCAGCCGTAACGGAACATTTGTTGATGGCAAGCAAGTATTGTCTGAATCATTTGAGTTGCACCAAGACAGCCTGATTCAAATCGGACACTCAACTCTAAAATTCGGTTACGGTACACACGAAAATATAGAAACGGTTGCCAGTTTGGAAGAAGACGAAATCCATTCTGGAGTGTTCGGCATTACCGGCGATATGCTTCGCGCACCAGAAGCCAACAACAATGAAACCGCAACAGGAATTTTACGGCGTACATCACAAACTTCCTTGCTAAAAGTTGACTCTGACGATAAACCAACCTCACAACTCACCACCCGCGCCGGTCACGGCGCTGTTGAACTTTGTCGTCTTGCGTATCAACTTGGTAAAGCCGGAGAAATTAATCAAATTGCCCGTGCAGCAATCGAAGGCTTACTCAAAGCAACCGGCGCAGACGGCGCCGGACTCTGGTTGTTTCCGTATAATTTGAAGTCATCACAAAACGCATCTGATATTCGGCTTGTTGCTAACGCTACACTTGAAGATTTGCAATATAACGTTATTACCGAAGCAATTGTTCGTACAATTTTTGACAAAAAAGAAGCTTGCCTGTTCCATGAACCTAATATCGATTCCAAAACCGGTTCAAAATCAAAACAACGCGAAGGAAGCGTAAATACTCTGGTCGCCCCGATCCGTTTCCAAAACGGAATTCAAGGACTAATTCACCTCTACACGGTCAAAGAAAATAAACAATTCGACGACGCAGATTTACAATATACCCTTGCTGTCGCTGACACTCTTGGTGTCGCATTGGCAAACATGAATAAACAGAAAGAACTCGCCGCAAATCTAAATCAAGTTCGTAAAGAAAATAATAATTTACGCGAAATGTTACAAATGAACAGCGAAATAATCGGTAAAAGCGACGCAATGGCACAAGTAAACAATTTGATTTTACGTGCCGCGTCAGGCAAGGCGACAGTTTTAATTCGCGGTGAAAGCGGTGTTGGCAAGGAGCTTATTGCAAGAGCAATTCATCTTGCAAGTCCGCGTAAATCAAAACCGCTTATTTGTATGAATTGTGCGGCAATTTCGGAGAACCTTCTTGAGAGCGAATTATTCGGACATGAAAGAGGCGCATTTACCGGTGCAACTGAACGTAAAATTGGTAAATTTGAAGCGGCAAATACCGGTACACTTTTTTTAGATGAGATTGGAGAAATGAGCCCATCATTGCAAGCAAAATTTTTGCGTGTACTTGAAGGCAGTGCTTTTGAGCGGGTTGGCGGAAATTCGTCGATAACGGTTGACGTGCGGGTTTTGGCGGCAACGAATCGTGATTTGGAAAAGGAAGTTGCGGAAGGACGTTTTAGACATGATTTATTTTTCAGGTTGCGTGTACTGGAAATAATCGTGCCGCCGTTACGTAAAAGGGCAGAAGATATTCCTTTGTTGGCGGAGTATTTTTTGGATCGGTATTGTAAAGAAACGGGACGGCGTTATGACGGATTTGATTCGGAGGCAATGAGAGTATTGATTAGTTACAGGTGGCCAGGGAATATTCGGGAGTTGAAGAATGTAATTGAGCGTGCAGTTGTCTTGGGCAACGGTCAATACATACAAGAACAAGATTTATTGCTCTCAACATTAAACACAACAGGCGAATCTGGAATCCGTGCAATCAATGAACATCAAGACGTATTTATTCCGCTATCTCTTGAAGACATGGAACGTAACCATATTATACGCACTCTCGAACATCTGCAATGGAACAAAAGTCTAGTCGCAAAACAACTAGGAATAGAACGTACAACTCTTGATCGAAAAATCAAACGATACGGTCTGGAAAAATAAAGGCATAAGAGCAAGTTGTGAGGCTTTGATTGCTGCTAATGGAATTTGATAAATAAAGATTGTTTACTTGATTATTGTGTTGTTATTTTGTGTTGTTTTTGTAACACAAGCGATTTCTATAGTATCCTGCTTGATAGGTATTATTTTGGTGATACAATTTGCGGCTTGTTGTTTCTGAACTGTTTTGTAAAACGTTGCGCTAATTGCGGGACAATGGGAACAGGAGGCAATTATTCTTGTGAATAAATTTGCCCGAACTCAGAATACTTGAACGTAATTTACCTGACTCAATAAATCAATTATCCCGAAATATCAACGTACATTTATACCAACGTACATTAGAAGTTCGGCGACGTTAAAAACGTAAAAAGCAAGGCTTCAATTAGTCAAAACTTGTACGGATTGGCGTAGTTTCAGGTATGAACAATTTCAAATTCAAAAAACCATTAACAAATTGAATTAAAAATTATGACACAAATTAACCGTTATCTCGATCACGCTGTTCTTGTTCCGCAATTCACACGGCAAGAAGCTATTGACTGGATCAAAAAAGGTGTTGAATACAAAGTTAAAACAGTTTGCGTTCGACCTTGTGATATTGATATTGCGAAACAACTCACGGCAGGTTCGGAAACTGAAGTCTCTGTCGTTCTCGGTTTCCCGCACGGTACACAACTCACCGAATCCAAAACCGCCGAATCTGAACTCTATTGCAAAAAAGGTGTGCAGGAAATTGATATGGTCGCTAACTACGGCTGGATCAAAAGTGAACTTTGGGAAGAAGTAAAAGCTGATATTAAAGCTGTTGTAGATGTTGCACACAAGCATAATGTGTTGGTCAAAGTGATATTTGAAACCGCGCAACTAAACACCGAACAAATCATCAAAACAACTGAATTGTCTATTGAAGCCGGTGCAGATTTCGTCAAAACATCCACAGGATTCAATGGCGACGGCGCAAAAGAAGAAGACGTCGATACAATGCTCAAAACCGCAAAAGGAAAAATCAAAGTTAAACCATCCGGCGGAATAAGAGATAACGCAAGAGCAAAATTATTTGTTGACAAAGGCGCACACCGACTCGGCGTAAATTGCACAAGTACTCCAAAAATTTGCGACGGTGGAACCACCGACACAAAAACCGGATATTAGTAAACTATTCACACTTTAAATTTCCTTCACCTTCGCCTGCTTAGCTATCGGAAAGCAGGTTTTTAAACTGTTCACACTTTAATTTCCTTTACCTTCGCCTGCTTACCTATTGGAAAGCAGGCTTTTATGCTCTTGGGTCACACAATTTATAATACGAGCGGTACAAATCAATTTCCAAAAATAAATTTTGTTCACAAATTTCCACGAATCTTACACAAATTTTCTTTGTGAAAATTTATGTGGATTCGCGGATAAAGAAATGAGTATGTAATTATAGGTTAAATGAATATATGAGAAAGTTGGTATTTATTTCTGTTCCGGGTTTACGCAGAATAGATGTTGAGCGATTACCCGAGCTTCGCGCAATGACTTCTAGTGGCGGCATGGCAACTCTTACGTCTGGATTTCCGGCTGTTACTTGTCCGGTACAATCAAATATGACAACAGGCGTTCGCCCTGATCAACATGGAATAGTTGCAAATGGTTTATATCTCAAAAACGTTGATAAAGTTGATTTGGAATTGCGGTTGGAGTCGAAATTGTCGGGTGCAAAATTGTTCGGTAATATTGTTTCGAGTTGTAATTTTGATCCTGAAATTAAGCAGCCGGTTTGGCCTAAATCTGAAAATTTGCCATATATTGAGATGTGGACTTCACCGAATTCAGCGGTGGAATCGCCCCAAATCTGGGACGTGTTACGCGGTAAACAAGACAATACATATCAACGGCAATTTAGAATTCGGCGGCGCAAAAGTATTAATACAGGTTTGCCAATATTTCAGTCCGTGCGTATAAACAGAAATTCAAGGGTGAACAAGTTAAAATCTGCGGTTTGGTTTGCGTTATTGAGTAAATTTTGTCTTGCCGATTACGTGTGCAATTTTGCGCCGATTCATAATCCTGACGGTAGTGAATCGTTGTGGTGTTATACCAGACCGTATCTTTTTTATGGCGGCTTGCGGGACAAGTTGGGGCATTTTCCTGTTCAAGGTTACTGGGGACCGCTGGCTGGACAATCCGCGTCGGAATGGATAGTTGATTCTGCGATTATCGGCGCAAATAAATTTAAGCCGGATTATTTTTACGTATATGTACCGCGTCTTGATTACACGCCGCAAAAATTCGGTGCAAACGCTTCGGAACTTTCGGCGGACTTGGCGGATTTGAATAAGTTGTTTGTCAAATTACGTGCGGGATTCACTGAAGCATTGGGTTGCGAACCGACTTGGTTGATTGCGGGCGAGTATGCGGTAACTGATGTTAGTTCTGTTGTTTATCCGAATCGGATTTTGCGGGAGATGGGCTTGCTGTCTATCGAAGAACGCAATGGGCAAGAGTATTTGTTGCCGAGCAAGTCGCGTTGTTTTGCACTGTGCGATCATCAATTTTCACACATCCATTTTAATGACGCCGATCCGCAATTGATGCAACGTGTTGCAGATAAATTCCGTAACGAGTCCGGGATTGACGAAGTGTTGGTCGGAGATGAAAGGGCAAAATATAACTTGACGCATCGGAGAAGCGGAGAAATCATACTCATTTCAGAACCAGACAGTTGGCAAGCGTATTATTTTTGGAATGATGATTCAAAAGTGCCGGAATACGCACGCAAAGTTGATATTCATCGTAAACCGGGTTATGATCCGGTGGAGCTTTTTTTTGATCGCGAAACAATGTCTGTACCGCTCGATGCAAATTTGATTCGCGGTTCTCACGGCGCACCGGCTCGCGATAATTCGCAGAAAACTGTTGTTCTTGCAAGTAAACCGGAATTACTTGCAGACAAAAAACAATTCGATGATATTGATATGTTCAATATCGTAAATCAATTCTTTAAGGGAAAAGTTTAGGGGTTAGGAACGAAGCAGACGAAAACGCGGCGTTCTATACTGTTCGGACTACAATTTGTGTGACTCAAGAGTGTAAAAGCCCGCTTTCCGATAGGTAAGCAGGCGGTGGTAAAAGAAAATTAAAGTTGACCTTTTCGCTAACCTGTAGGAGACCACCCCTAACCCCTCCGAAGGAGGGGAATTATTCCCCACCTTCGGAGGGGTTAGGGGTGGTCTCGGAGGAGTTAAAGGCGGTTTTTCGTTGTAGGTTTTTTGTTGCGTTGATGTATTTTTAGGTTAGAGAAAAGGTCTAGTGTAAACAGTTTAAAAATCATGTTGAAAAATAATTCGCGTAAATTTATTGAAACGTTAAATAGTAGATTGCTTGTTTTTGATGGGGCGATGGGGACAGAGCTTTATCGGCAACATGTATTTACGAATCGTTGTTTTGAGGAGTTGAATTTATCTGAACCTGAATTGATAAGCGGAATTACCCGTTCTTATCGTGACGCCGGAGCAGACGTGTTGACGACCAACACGTTTGGCGCAAATCGTATTCGTCTTGAGAAGTATGGTCTTGTGGAGCGTTTGGTGGAGATAAATCGTGCAGGTGCCGGTATTGCGCGTGAGGTTGCGGGTGATAGCGGTGAATTATTTGTTGCGGGTTCGGTGGGTCAATTTCCGGCGTCAGGTTACACGGACGATGAGATTGAGACTTTCATTCTTGAGCAAGTTGATACTCTTTGGGAAGGCGGTGTTGACTTTATAATTTTTGAGACTCAATTATCGCGTGAAGCAATGAGACGTTGTGCGGCGGCGATGCTCAAACGGGTTGAAATTCCGTTTGTGCTTTCTTGTGCGGTAATTTCAGGCAATGAATCAGCGGCGGGCGAATCTGTGCCGCGTCTTTTGATGCCGTTTGGGGATGATGTCGGCAAGCCTGTAGCGATGGGCTTGAATTGCGGTTCGGGACCGGAAGGGCTTTTGCAAGCTGCTGAAATTGCGGTCAAGGTTAATCCGTTGCCGCTTATTGTTCAACCCAATGCGGGAATACCCAAAGAATTTGATGGTCGTCAGATTTATTATTCGTCGCCGGAGTATGCGGCTTCTTATGCAATGCGGTTGGTGTCATTGGGAGTAGCTGCGGTGGGTGGTTGTTGTGGAATTTCGCCGGAGCATATTCGTGAAATTGCAAAGATGATCAAACCGCTTGCCAAAGCTCGATCAACACATTCGATTTTGCAAGCAGTTGAGTCAGACGTGACGGAACAACCGGAGTTATTGTTTCAGGAACGGTCGCGGTTTGCGTGGAAACTTTCGCGGCGTGAATGGACGACTAGTGTTGAAATTGTGCCGCCGCGCGGATATGACATGGAAAGTACGATTGAGAAAAGTAAAAAATTGCATCGTCAAGGAATAGATGCGATTAATTTACCGGATGGTCCCAGAGCAAGTTCAAGGGTTTCGTCGATTGCGGTTGCGAGCAGGATTTTGAGCGAGGCGCATATTGAGCCGATTTTACATTTTTGTTGTCGGGACAAAAATCTGATTGGGATGCAAGCTGATCTTCTTGGTTGTGCGGCGTTGGGGATTAGAAATTTACTTTTTATTACGGGTGATCCGCCGAAACTTGGTTCGTATCCGAATGCAACTGGTGTTTTTGATACTGATTCAATTGGAATTTGTTCATTGCAACGCCGTCTTAATCGTGGTGTTGATCTTGGAGGTCAAGCGATTGTGCCGCCGACGAATGCTGTAATTGGGGTTGGTCTTGATCCGAATGCGTTGGATCGGAAACGTGAGGTTGACAGATTTAGGCAAAAGATTGATGCAGGTGCAAATTTCGCAATTACGCAACCAGTATTTGATCCTGAAGCGTTGATTAGATTTTTGGATGAGGTTGGTGATTGTCCGATTCCGATTTTAGCGGGGATATGGCCATTGGCAAGTTTTCGCAATGCGGAATTTATGCAGAATGAAGTTCCGGGCGTGATTGTTCCTGATGCGACAATGAACAGGATGGAAGCGGTTTCAAAACGATCAAAGGAAGAACAAGTTATGGTTGGAATTGAGATCGCCGGTGAAATGATTTCGGTAGTCAAAGACAGAGTGAACGGCGTGCAAGTTAGCGCACCTTTTGGAAAAATAGAAATTGCCCTAGCTGTATTAAACAACACATAAAAAATTCGTCTTACTTTCATGCGAATTTTGTATTTGGTTGCGATGATACGAAATTTAGTTGCGGGTTGTTATAACGGTTGCGTTCCAGAGGAAATCGTAGAGCGGTTTCAACAATATAAAATTGCCAATCAGAAAATCAACAAGTTTTGCCGAAAACAGAATTTTATCCGGTTTACGGTTTCCAAGAACGGCAATAGATTTGCTTTGATACCATTTATCAATTATTGCGGGATGCTCGGACGGAATGCGGCGTTTATAGCAATCGGATTCTAGTTTAAGATTTCTGGTTCGTTGTATTGGTTCAATAATTCTACGAAATTGTTCTGGATTTTCGTCAATCATTCTGCGAAAATTCCGCATTGTTGTTGCTTGTGCGGAGTACATGCCCATTCCGAACATGTATTCGTACTCATCAAATTGAAAAAAATAAGTAGGCATTGCTGTCCAACACTCAACATTACGCTTGAAAGCAAACCAAACTCGCGGACGATACGGAGACTTGTCCGCAGAAAAACGTGTGTCCCGATAAATACGCGAAACAACACGATGCGGCGACGTTATCACCAACGAATCAAGTTCTGAAATCATTGGTGAAATTGTTTGTACAAGTTGTTTCATTGGATCGGAAACAAAACGAACATATCGATCCCGATTATCGGAAAACCATTCGCGGTTATTGTGGCGGCTCAAATCATGGAAAAAATTAATTCCAGATTGGGAAAATCCATTGAACAATGAAGTATCAAAACTTACTTTAGCTGACATATTAAAATATTGTAACTATTCAGCCGATGGATGTCTTCAATCCAAAAAAAACACAATTGTTTGGAAAGTTAGTGTCTCCAAAGGATTTTTTATTTATTTATTTATTTATTTAAATCAATTCTTACAAATTCTGCAATTATAATGTTGCCAGTAGTGAGCGTACGCGGATTTTTACTGCGCCTAGTTGTGCGCCTTCGTCAATTTTCAGCAACGTGTGTGTTTTGCCTTTGTATGCAAGTATTTCTTCAACCTGTTCTGCGGTTACAGCGTCAAGTCCGCAGCCAAATGAATTTAATTGAATTAGTTGGAAACCGGCGGGTTGATTTGCTACGAATGTTGCTGCTCTATACAATCTTGCATGATAACTCCATTGATCAACTACTCGCAACGGAAACATCAATTCGCTGCCTAAGTGGGCGATTGAGTCTCCTGATAAAACTGCTGCGCCGCTTGAAACAATCAATTCAGGTATTCCATGATGTATCATCGGGTCTAAATGATACGGACGTCCAACCAACACAATTACTGTCAGTTCTTTATTCGACTCGCATGATTTTACAAACTCTTCACCTTTGTCCCGAACTTCTTTGCGGTAATTATTCTGCAGCTCTATTGCTTTTGCCAACGCGTTTTTGATTTCGCGGTATGAAACATCGAAACCGTGAAACTCTTCGTAAAGACGTTTGGTTAAAATTTTCGCATCCGCCGCCGGCAAAAAAGGCGAAATAAATTCAATTCCGCCATCACGTATTTCATCTATATTCAATCGCAATAATTCAGGATAAGAACCTACTACCGGACAATTATGTGTAAAAAGAGTATCCGAAAATTCACGTTGTTCAAATGGTAATGCCGGATGAAATATCCGTTTCACGCCGCGTTCAATTAAATTTATAATATGACCATGTGCTAACTTGGCAGGAAAACAAAGCGTTTGCGACGGAATGCTGCTCAAGCCTTTGTTGTACAATTTAGGTGTTGAAGGTGCGGACAACACGACTCTGAATCCTAATTCCGTTAAAAAACCGAACCAAAACGGATAAATCTCGAACATATTCAAAATACGCGGTACTCCGATCTCGCCGCGTATCGACTTGTGCAAGTCAAGCGGCTCGTAGAAATTAAACAAGCGGTCGTATTGATACCGGAAAAAATTCGGTAATTGAACACGGCTTGAATTTTCAGTCCACACAACTGAATCTGTAATCGAAGGTGAATTTTCTGTTACAGTAATTGGTTTCGTGGGGGCAACATTTCCAACGGCGGATTTTAATTTCGTATTAGGAACCGGATCAATTGCAAATTTACTCGGACCGCGTTCACATTTATTACCTGACACAAATACGCGGTTATCTGGAAAAGAGTGAACGGCAAGCAGACATTTATTTGAGCATCCGGGACAACGTTTTAATTTTGAATCCATTTTGAAGGCGGGCAAATCATCGCGTGAAATAATTCCGGAAATCAATTTATACGGTTTATCGGCTGCACGTTCACGGGCAATAAGCGATGCGCCGAATGCTCCCATCATGCCGGCAATATCTGTGCGATAAACTTCGCGATCTATTAAAAATTCAAGCGCACGAAGTACTGCGGGGTTGTTGAATGTGCCGCCTTGAACCATGATGTTTTTACCGAGTTCGTTGAAGTCGGTTATTTTTAATACTTTGTAGAGCGCATTTTTCGCAACTGAATAAGCCAAACCCGCGGAAATATCTGCAACTGAAGCATTTTCTTTTTGGGCTTGTTTTACTTTTGAATTCATGAAAACTGTGCAGCGTGTACCGAGGTCAATAGGCGACGCCGCGAACAACGCTTCTTTGGCAAAAGAAACAATATCGTATCCAAGCGAACCCGCAAACGTTTCAAGAAAAGAACCGCAACCGGAAGAACACGCTTCGTTCAGAATTATTTTGTCAACTTTATCATTTTTGATACCAATACATTTTATATCTTGTCCGCCGATATCAAGAATAAACGAAACATCAGGCACGAAATATTTTGCCGCGCGGAAGTGAGCAAGCGTTTCAACTTCGCCGTCATCGATTCCCAACGCGGCTTTGAGTATGGTTTCGCCGTAACCTGTAACGCATCCGCGGCGAAGCCGTGATTCTCTTGGAATTTGGGAGTAAATATCTGCAATAATCTTTAGGACGGCGTTGATTGGATCGCCTTCGTTGGGACCGTACCAGGTTGCGAGTATTTGTGAATCTGCATTGATCAAGACGGCTTTAGTTGTTGTTGAGCCTGCGTCAATTCCAAGAAACAAGTCGCCTGATGCTGTTGAAATATCGGCGCGTTTGGCTTTGAATGAATTGTGTCGTGCTGTAAATTTAGTAAATTCTTCTTGCGACATAAACAATGGTGCAAGTCGCATTGTTTCTTCGTAGTTATTGTGGTCGAGTACGTTATTGACGCGGCAGCAGAGTTCGGCGGCGGGGATTGCGCGGTCGTTTTCGGAAAGAATTGCAGCTCCGAGCGCAACATAATAATGTGAATCTTCAGGCACGATTATACTGTTTTCATTCAAGCCTAATGTTTCTGTAAATCGTTTACGCAATTCGGGCAAAAAATGTAGAGGTCCGCCCAAAAAAGCCGTAGGACCGCATATTTTACGTCCGCAAGCGAGTCCGCCGATGGTTTGATCGACTACGGCTTGCAGAACGCTTGCGGCAACATCTTCGCGGGAAGCGCCTTCGTTTAGCAGCATGGTAACATCGGACTTGGTGAATACTCCGCAGCGTGCTGCTATTGGGTAAATTGTTTTATGGCGTGAGGCGAGATCGTTTATACCTGCAGCGTCGGTTTTGAGAGTTACGGCAATTTGGTCAATAAATGCACCGGTACCGCCAGCGCAAGTTTCGTTCATACGTTGGTCAATACTTCCTTCGAGAAAAGTTACTTTTGCGTCTTCGCCGCCTAATTCGATTGCGACTGTGGTTTCGGGGATGAATGTTGTGATTGCGTGAAGAGCTGCAACAACTTCTTGAACAAACGGGATTCCTAATTTTTGGGAAACGCCGATTCCTGCGGAACCTGTCATGGCGAGTGTGAAAGCTTTATCTGGGAAAACTTGGAAAACTTCGGATACAAGTTTAGCCAACGCTTGAAAAACACCGGAAAAATGACGAGTGTAACGCGACCAAACTATTTCGCCTCGTACCGCGTCAAAAACTACTGCTTTCACTGTCGTTGAACCAACATCCAATCCAAGCCGGAATTGAGAAATTTCTTCAGTACCTGATTTCATTGACAACATTTGAAATTATTGTTATTTCGTTGATATACCGAAAGCCCGAATGTGAGCAACTAAAAAATAAAACAGTCAGTGGAATTTTCGTAACAGTATCATTATTTTTGAAGTGGAGATGCTGTGTGACCGAGTGGTTGTTTATATTTTAGCGTTTCCGTGATGATGTATCAATCGCCTACGGGATGAGGGTTAGATTTTGGAACTATTTGGTTTCAATATTTTTTGTTTTATTGGGGAATTTATTTGTAATAGACCTTTTCGATAACCTGTAGGAGACCATCCCTGACTCCTCCGAGGGGCGGGAATTATTCCCATTACGCGGAGGCGTATTCTTATTCCTCACCTTCGGAGGGGTTAGTGGGGGGATCGGAGGAGTTAAAGGCAGTTTTTCGTTGTGGTTTTTTTGTTGTGTTGATGTATTTTTAGGTTAGCGAAAAGGTTTAATGTAAGCCGTGGGGGCGGTGAAATGGAAAAACTCTTTATTTTTTGCCAAGTTGCGGATATGTGGGAAACGTGGCGGATTTGAAATTAATTTAAGTTATCAAAATTGGTCTTGTGTTGTTTGGCGGGAAATTGTTATACTTCGTTTGGGGCGGATTTCTGGCGGGTGTGCGGTTGGTGGTAAATGAAATTTAAAATGTGAACGGTGTAAAATAATTGAAAATGCAAGAAAAAATTCGATATGAAGGCAAAATTCCGCGGATAAGGCGGATTTTGATAATCTGTTTTGCGGATGTTGTAAACATTGTCCAAGGTTTACCGATTGTGCCGGCGATCAGGTTACGTTTTCCTCATGTGGAGATTGCGTGGTTGGTGGAGGAAGCGAATGCGCCGTTGTTGAACAGGCTTATTTCGCTGGATCGTTTAATAATTGTCAAGGATCGTTGTTTACATTCGTGGGGTGAGATTGGGGAGTTACGGAGGCGGTTAAGGGCGTTTGCGCCGGACGTTACGATTGATTTGCAAGGTAGATTTAGGAGTGCGTTTTCGGCGTGGATTTCGGGTTCAAATATTAGGATAGGGTTTGGAGGCAATGATGGGCGTGAGGGGAGTCGTTGGTTGAACAATTGTCTTGTAACGCCGGATGCCGAGCATATTGTGGAGCGGAACATGCAGTTATTGCAGCATTTCGGCATTTGTGGGTCGAGTATTAGTTTTGATTTATTTGAGAACGAGATTGATCGTTATTGTGCGGAGTTGATATTGAGCCGTTGCGGGTTGCATGGCAATTTTGCGATTATGTGTGTGGGGGCGGATGTGGAGTCGCGGTTATGGCGGGAGGAGCGGTATGCGGGGGTGGCGGAGTATTTAGCGGAGCAATGGAATCTTCCGTCATTTGTGGTGTGGGGTAACGGGTGTGAGCAAAAGTTTGCGGAGCGGGTGTTGAGTGGTGTTGCGGGGGGGGCGGCGATAATTGCGCCGGCGGTTACGGTCAACGAATTTGCGGCGATTGCGAGGAGGTCAACGCTTGTTGTGGGGTCGGAGTCGGTGCAATTGCATGTTGCGGCGGCGGTCGGGGCGAGGTGTTTGGGGTTATTGGGGGCAACAGATATGAAGCGGAATGCGCCTTATGGAGAGAAAAATTGCTCAATACAGAAAGCAAACGGAAGCTTGCGCTCTAACCGCAACGATAGAATTTTAATGGACGCTATCGACACAACTTCTGTGTGTGATGTCTGTGATAGAATGTTGGCAGAAATACTTGAATCTCCGCAAATCATTACGAATTTCAAGAAAACAACAAACGGACAAAAAGTCGCGTAATCATTTTGAGTTGTTTTTGAGTCGGGTCTTATTTGTTTTTGGCGTATTCTAATTTTTGTTGTGTTTTGGCGCGTCTTTGGTCAAAATGGATTGATAGGCTAATTTGATTGCGGCACGTGTTTTTTTGTAATATTTCTGTGGTGCAATTATATATTGTGTTGGAATTAGTTTTTTGTTCTTTTTTTGCAAAATTTAATTATCGGGGAGTAGAAAATAGACCTTTTCGATAACCTGTAGGAGACCACCCCTAACCCTTCCGAATGTGGGGAATTATTCCACTCCTTCGGAGGTGGCAATGGTGGTCTCTTACAGGTTAACGAAAAGGTCTAATACTAATTTCTCCATATTAGCTAATAACTTTCATCTATACGCTAATTAATCGGAAAAATCACCTAACCTCTGGTATTTACATTTCTCTCAAGGCACAATAGCTTTTTCAATTCCGCTTATGGGTCCTTTTTCTCCTTTTTCGTTTTGCCAACAAATAGCGAAATATGCGTATTTTCCGCGTTCATTGTCGTTGAATTGAAAAATATGCGGAGTTCTTGTTGCCAACACCGAATGTATTAATTCCTCAACACCATTCGGAGGCTTGTCCAACACGGCAAACATAATCACCGCTCCGTCTATTCCATAAGGTTTTGCTTTTCCTGCGACGCCTGATTCGCTAAAAGATAACATCAACCTGCGTACATCTAAAACATTGATTACAAATTTCGGATGAGAGCTCGGCACTGGAATTGGGGTTCTATAAAATTTCCGTGCGCGTAAACCCATTGAGACGCGTTGTGCATTTGTGATAACCGGATTCCGTAACCGATAATTCACCAATTCGCGAATTTTAGATTTGAGTATTTGTTTTGCGGTATTCTTTTCCTGCACGGTGATTTTACTTTTTTCTGGCGTTGATGATTGTATTTGTAGAAATTTGAAGTTTAAGTAAGCGTTTTTCAGGTCTAGTTGTTCTTTTTCTGTAATTCCCCAAGCAGCGGCGTTGTCGAGGACAACATTAGTAAAGTTTCCGCTCCAATCAACAAGTTCTAATTCTGTTGTCGGCAAATAGTCTTTTGAATGGGCCATAATGAAATCTCCTTTCGGTTAAAATCAATTGAAATTAAAATTAGACATGAAAGTGAAAAAACTAATTAATTTTAATGTACATTATAACAAATAAATTTCAAAACGAAATAGATGACTTTTAGAAAAAAACAATAGTAATACAAAAAAAGACAAAAAAAAATTGCAAAAAGACAGATCAAAATCCTATTAAAACAGAAAAATTACTAAACAAAACCTAAAATTTCCGAAAAAAGACCGAATTTTTTCAGATTAAAACAGAAAAAGTTTAGAACAAGACCGGAAAATTTTAGATTAAAACAGAAACATAATAGATTAAAACCGGATTGTTTCAAATTATAACCGGAAATTTTTAGATTAAAACCGGAATAGTTTGAATTAAAACAGGAATGCAGTAGATTAAGACAGGAAAATATTAAAATAATAGAGGAATTTCTTCGATTAAAACAGGAATATTTTGAATTTATACAGGATTATTTAAGCCGTAAGTGTAACTGTAAATGATTTTGTTATATGTAATTAATTTGACAATATATCTTGTTCAAAAACAACTTTGTGCAGTTGTTAACTGCATTGCAATTGAGACAAAATACAACAATTACTACTCAACCAAAGTGCGGGCATATTATATTTCATGTTTCGGTTGAATTTCTCTTGAGGGGATAATTTTGATTTTAGTATTTTCAAATCAAATTTCTACAGGATTATACAAATTGCCCTTTTCATTCTTAAAGAAAAATATACAATTGTACTAAAAATAATCAAATTTGAGTCATACGCATATTCATTAAAATCACAACTATTTAGATTAAACCTTTTCGCTAACCTGTAGGAGACCACCCCTGACCCCTCTGAAGGTGGGGAATTATTCTCCTCCTTCGGAGGGGTTAGGGGTGGTCTCGGAGGAGTTAAAGGCGGTTTTTTGTTGTAGTTTTTTTGTTTTGTTGATGTATTTTTAGGTTAGAGAAAAGGTCTATTTCGTTTATTTTCCTGTTGTCCGTGAGAGAAAATATTGAAATAAAAATAATTCCTAAACATGAATACTTCAAAAATAGACCTTTTCGCTAACTTGTAGGAGACCACCACTGACCCCTCCGAAGGATGTGAATTATTCACCTCCTTCGGAGTGGTTAGGGGTGATCTCTGTGGAGTTAAAAGCGGTTTTTTGTTGTAGGTTTTTTGTTGCGTTAATGTATTTTTAGGTTAGAGAAAAGGTATATTATTTATTTTTATATTTTATTGCCGGAAATTTATAGTATTTGAATATATTTTTTCAATGCGCAAAAATTTTTTTGTGAAAGATTTTGAGCAATGGTAGTTGACTGATTGTTTTTTATTGAGATAATAACAATAGTAGATCTTATTGCTAACCTGTAGGAAACCATACCTGACCCCTCCGAAGGTGGAGAATTATTCCCCTCATTTGGAGTGGTTAGGGGTGGTCTCGGAGGTGTTAAAGGCGATTTTTTATTTCAGGTTTTTTGTTG
The DNA here is from genome assembly GCA_031282385.1 of Planctomycetaceae bacterium. GTDB lineage: Bacteria > Planctomycetota > Planctomycetia > Pirellulales > Thermoguttaceae > WRKP01. Next base: position 25,820 of record JAITDV010000477.1, read on the forward strand.
TATTGATGTATTTTTAGATTAGAGAAAAGGTCTAGTAATTATTCCTACAGAAGAACAATAAATTATTTTTAGAGAAATAATTATTGATAAACTATAAATAAATTATTCATAAAGTACCGAAATTATTGTCAGCATACTATTAGACCTTTTCCCTAACCTAAAAATATATCGACGCAACAAAAAATTTACAACGGAAAACAGCCTTTAACTCCTCCGAGACCACCTCTAACCACTCCAAAGGAGGGGAATAATTCCCCACATTAGGATGGGTCAGATGTGGTCTCATACAGGTTAGCGAAAAGGTCTATTATTCTGAAAATTTCAATTAAACCGGCGATAATTTGTATGCGTGTTTTAGTTTGGAAAACTTGCCGAATTTATTTGACTCAATGACGGATACGAAATAATTGTTATCAATTTCAGAAACATATTTACAATAGACAAATTTAACTAAACACAAATTATCGGAATATTACAACTAATTAGATTCTACATCGTTTGAAAAAGATTTATTGTGTTTGAAATAATATTAGAACTTTTCGCTAACCTAAAAATACATTAACGCAACAGAAAAACTACAACAAAAAACCGCCTTTAACCCCTCCGAAACCACCCTTAACCCCTCCGAAACCACCCTTAACACCTCCGAAACCACCCCTAACCCCTCCGAAATCACCCTTAACCCCTCCGAAACCACCCCTAACCCCTCCGAAACCACCCCTAACCCCTCCGAAATCACCCTTAACCCCTCCGAAATCACCCCTAACCCATCCGAAGGAGGGGAATTATTCCCATCCTTCGGAGGGGTCAGGGGTGGTTTCCTACAGGTTAGCGAAAAGGTCTATTTATAGGGTTGTGAATAATATTTTTGTAAAAAGAACTTAAAAACATTAACCAAATCTAAACATTATGATCATTTCATACGACTTGGGAACCGGCGGAAATAAGGCGTCGTTGTTTGACAATGACGGCAGTAGAATTGCGTCCGTGTTTGAATCTTATCCAACACTTTACCCCGCAAAAGGCAGGCACGAACAACGCCCCGCCGATTGGTTGGATGCAATTTCAAAAAGCACTCATCTACTCTTGACCGCCGCTAAAGCACGTAAAATTTCGGCGAAAGAAATTAGTTGTCTCGCGATTTCAGGTCACAGTCTCGGCTGCATCCCGCTAGACGCGGACGGCAACCTACTACGCGAAACAACTCCAATTTGGTCAGACCGGCGGGCAGAATTAGAATCCGCGTACTTCTTTGAAAACTCCTTCGATCAAAACGTCTGGTACAACAGAACAGGTAACGGATTTCCCGCAGCTCATTATACTTTATTCAAAGTCCTCTGGTACAAAAAAAACGAGCCTGAACTCTTCACAAAAATCAATAAAATCGTCGGTACTAAAGATTACATCAATTACTATCTCACCGGAGTCTTGGCAACAGACTATAGCTACGCATCCGGCTTAGGGGCATACAGGTTGACCGACTGGGCTTACGATAATGAAATACTTCAGGCTTCAGGGCTGCCGCCGGAGCTTTTCCCGCCCATCGTTCCTTCAACCAAAATACTCGGTACAATTAAACCTGACATTGCAACAAAACTCGGACTCGCTCCAACTACTCAGGTTGCAGCCGGCGGAGTTGATAATTCCTGTATGGCACTCGGCGCAGGTTGTTTTCGAACTTCGCAACTATACGCATCATTAGGCTCATCATCTTGGATAGCCGTCACCGACACAAAACCACTTCGCGATAACATCGCTAAACCTTACGTTTTCGCACACGTAGTCCCAACTCAATTCGTTTCAGCATTGTCAATCTTCTCCAGCGGAAGCACGTACCGTTGGATAAGAGACCAACTCTGCCGCGACCTCCAAATCCAATCACAACACGACCAAACAGACGTCTATGAACTAATGCTTAACGAAGCTCAAGACTCCCCGCTCGGCTCAAACGGAGTTGCGTTCAACCCATCCCTCGGCGGAGGCACACCGCTTGACGGTACAGAGATACGCGGTGCATTCTTGGGTTTAGATTTAAGCCACACAAGAGCAGATATGATTCGTGCGTGTATGGAAGGAATAGCGTTGAATTTGCGTGTTGTTTTGGATGCGTTCCGCAAGTTGAGCAACGTCCAAGATACAATGAATATAGTCGGCGGCGGAGCTAAAAGCCAGTTATGGCGTCAAATTTACGCCGACACACTAAACATTAATATAGCAAAAATAAACATCGGGCAAGACGCTGCCGCTTTGGGCGCCGCCGCACTTGCCGCGGTTGGCTCCGGCTTGTGGAATAATTTTGACCAAATCGACAACATTCTCACCATCGACGACCAACAAACACCTCAAAAACAAAATACCGAAAGATACGACCAGTTGCTAAAACAGTTTCAACAAGACGCAAACTTCCTCGCAAAACGCTCGTAACCTTGATAAATCACGCCGGCAACACCTGTGAACTCCAAAAAGTTGAATCTGTTTTTGAACTTGATAATTTCGTCAACACAAAACAGAAATCAAAATTGACCGCGTCTAAAACAACTTTATCACAAGATCACAATTAAAAATATTGCCTGACGAACAAAAATTACAAATCGAGGCGAAAATATGATTGACCAATTTAGAATTGGTATCGGGCATGATACGCACCGCTTAGGTGAGGGAACATTTCTCACGATAGGCGGTGTTCAAATCAATTATCCGCGCCGACTCTTGGGGCATAGCGATGCAGATGTGTTGCTGCACGCAATATCCGACGCGCTTCTTGGCGCGTCAGGCTTGGGCGATATTGGCGAAATGTTCCCCGACACAGATCCGCAAAATCACAACCTCGACTCCGCAATTATTCTCCAATCAATTTGCACAAAGATTTACGCCGAAGGTTGGAATATTGTAAATATCGATACTATAATTTTTGCAGAAAAACCAAAGTTGTCACCGTACAAGGAACAAATCCGCAACAGAATTGCCGAGATCACTTCAATACAACCCTCACAAGTTAACGTTAAGGCTAAAACCGGAGAACAAATCGGCATCATCGGTCAAGAAGAAGCTATCGCCGCAGAATGTATTGTTCTCCTGCAAAAAAATAAACCATAAACAAACACCCTCTAAAATTAACCGCAAAAAAACTATTACAAAAGAAATCCCATAATAATTTGCTTGCGCCTAATTCTTATTCTGTTGTGCAATTTTATGATTTTCACTTGCTTATAAAGTACAGTCTTACGGCAATTGTTGAAACGTTTCCCAGCTTCCAATTAAACACCTTCTTTACTCTCACAACAAATTAGACCTTTTCTCTAACCTAAAAATACATCAACGCAACAAAAAAATTACAACAAAAAACCGCCTTTAACTCCTCCGATACCACCCCTAATCCCTCCGAAGTAGGTGAATTATTCCCCTACTTCGGAGGGGGCATTTGGGATCTCCCACAGGTTAGAGAAAAGGTCTATTGAAATCATCAATTTGAATCCCCGCAATTACTCCCGCACTAACCGCCTTTTACACAAAAACGTAACAAATTTACTCTCTCAAATTACGCTTTCTACTACTCAAACGCCAAGACGACAGTTCACTCAAAGCAGTGAAATAACTCCAATCCCGCCGGTTAATTATACTGTACAACCTTCCCCGACGCTAAAAGCGTAACGTAAATTTTAGTTGCTATTAGTTTTTTCCGTAACAAAACTAAACCAGATAAGGTTGACGCGAAAAAAAACGAAAGAACGGATTCAAAATATGCTGGTCTCAATAGATAACAACAGCACCGGCAAAATAATAAAACACCAAAAAATAATCGCCAATTTGAGAGATGTATATCTAAACTCGTTTTTTTTGCACGCGCCGTTCATGCGTAACACATATTAAAACAGACTTCCGCACTCTTGAGCCGAACAACTTATAGAATTAACAGCATATCTCTTGCAGAAAAGACCTTTTCTCTAACCTAAACATACAACACCACAACAAAAAACCTACAACAAAAAACCGCCTTTAACCCCTCCGAATGAAAGGAATAATTCCCCTCCTTCGGAGAGGTTATGTGTGGTTTCGGAGGGGTTAGCGAAAAGGTCTAAAGAACAAACTTGCAGAATTTACAGATGAAAATATTGTCTGTAAATTCTGCAACTCCTACTGATTTCTCCAATTTCAGTCAAAATAACAACATTGCCAAACTCCCGCCTCCAACTTCATACAGAATAAACAACCCTAAAAATCCTTTAGAGATTCCGGTACCGGAATTAGTATTGGCGTTATTTTCAGGCAAATAGCGTGTTGACTCGGCTTCGTTTCAGGCAACACGACATGCAACGCGTCATCCTTTTGCTCAAATTTCAACTCGCCTTCCGCCCCCAACATACTTACCGATTTTATCCTGTAATAAATTTTCTCCGCAAAAGTTTTTATTGCAACTTTGTCCGTCTGCGTCCCACACACAAAAACATAAACCGTATCTCCCTTAGTAGTGAAACGAAAATCCTGCGCAGTCAATGTCGCCATTCGGGTAAAATAACCGCCGCTAACCTTGGTCGGTCCTTCTCCAAAAACAGAATACGGACGAGTTCCATAAATTCCCTCACCATTAACCTTGAGCCACTTGCCTATTTCCTTGAGCAACACAACCGCATTGTCATCAAGCGTCCCATCCGCCCTCGGCGGCACATTCAACAAAAGATTCCCGTTCTTGCTGACAATGTCAATCAATTGATCAATAACATACTTTGGACTGCTGTATTTGCACCCTTTTGTCCAGAACCAATCACCTATCGAAGTGTCCGTCTGCCACGGTAAATCCTTAATCCTGTCCGATTGCCCGCTCTCCACATCACAAACAGCCACATCCCCCCGCAAACCATCCCCATGAAATCCACCATGTACGTAGTTCTTAATACACATTACCGCTTCCAATTTTCCTCCGTGATTTGCGATATTCGTATTGTAATAGTAAGCAAGCAACTTTCTCCCAGTTTCGCCAAACGGTATGCCTCCGTCAAAATAAAACAAATCAGGCTTGTGTTGGTCAATCAAATCCTTTATTCGACGAACATAATCCTCTATCACTTCACGAGGCGGATTCATCGCATAATGATAATTGTCCTCCTTGTGTCCGGCATACTCTTTGAAATAAAGCCCCGCATATTTCGGATCAACACCGTCATAAGAAACTCCTGCAAATTCACCTTTCTTGTCCGCACCATGACTCACCGCAAGCCAATTCCACGACCTCTCCAAATGCGAAGTCACTCCCCAACGTAACCCCGATTTCCGCACAGCAGCTTCCCATTTGCCTATAATATTCTGACGCGGTCCGTGATTTACACTGTTCCATTCGTGATGCTTGGAATTCCAAAGATCAAAGTTGTCGTGGTGCGCAGCCATCGCAACAATATATTTTGCCCCCGCCTCCTTGAACAAATCAACCAAGTTGTCCGGATCAAAATTTTCACCTTTCCACATTTCTATAATGTCCTTGTACCCTACTTTTGACGGATGCCCATAATTTTTGATATGAAACTTGTAATGCGCCGAACCTTCAATATACATATTTCTCGCATACCAATCGCCAACAGCAGGAACCGTGTAAGGATTCCAACAAGTCCAAATCCCAAACTTCGCATCCCGAAACCAATCAGGACAACTATAACGCCCCAACGATTCCCAAGAACCGTCAAACGTTTTTTGTTGCGCGTGCAAGCCGCCCGGCACAGCCGAAAACAAGACAACAACAACACACAACAAAAACAATTCCGCCATTTGCGAAAAAATACAAAATTTTCTCATTTTCAAATCTCCATTTCTCATAAAATTTAGTTGCTATACTCTTCAAATTTGCTTTTGAATTTCAGCTTTCCCTTTTTAACTTCCTTCCAAAAGACAAGCAGACAACAGTAAAGTAAAGTTAGAACATGAACAATTTCAAACCCCCAACTCCACAACCAATATCATTGTCTCAAGAAAGTTATACTCTATGAGGATAATACCATTTTTTATTTTTTTGAAAATACCAGGATTAGTGTTGTGCTTTTTTGCAATTTAACTTATAATTCCGCTCTGCGTTGGTTGACGCAGTGCAAGGTTGCCGGATTTAGAATTTTTGTAACAAAAAAATCCGGCAATGTTAAGTTGCGGAAAAGTTGGTTGAGTTCTGTCTAAATTGTGTTTGTACAGAAAGAGAACTTTCCGTACCAATCAGTCAGTTATTGCAATTACTTTTCATACTGTTCAGAAAAAAAATTAAACTGCTCACACTTGAAATTTCCTTCACCGCCGCCCGCTTGACTACATACAAGCAAGCTTTGACACTCTTGAGCCGCACAATTCATAGTACGAAATGTATATTGCAATAATTTTTGTAACGTTTAATTCAATTCACTAACAAATTGAAAAGGAGACGAAAATGAAAAAAACAAATTTAAAGTTCGATAGTTGCGTTTTCAGTGTAAAAATAGGAACGACTCATGTTAAAATAGGCGGGGGGGGGGGGGCTGCATAAAAATCAAAATTGCCAAGATTACCGTAACAATAATCTTCTGGGGATTTCTCCCAAGCCTATTCTTGGTTTTACTCTTGTTGAGCTTCTTGTTGTAATAGCAATTATCGGCGTTTTAATTGCGCTGCTCTTGCCCGCAATTCAATCGGCACGCGAAGCGGCACGCAGATCAAAATGCTCAAATAACCTAAAACAATGGGCGCTTTCCGCACACACACATGCTGACGCAAACAAAGGTTGGCTTAATATTGCCGGCTGCCCCGACAGCCGAACCGCACAAAACGGTAAATCCTACAACAGACTCTCATGGCCTACTGAACTTTGGGCTTTTATTGAACAATTACCGCTTGCCGAAAAATACAATTACAGTCAACACTTTTATCAAGGCACTAACTTAGAAACTTATCGAGTTCGTATCCCCGCATATTATTGTCCTTCCGATAAACCTAATGCAGTTGAAAAGCCTGAGTTCACTACTTATTGGACAGTTTTAGGAAATTATGTAGTCAACGTAGGAAATACACATCTTCATGTTGACTCGACAGACTTAGCAATTCAAACAGGCGCCCCGTATGGTATCGGTAACGTACACGGACTGGAATCTATCATTGACGGCACGTCAAATACTGCTGCTTTTTCTGAAGTTTTAATTCTTGCGGATAAGAAAACTGCCGCAGACGCAGACGCCCGCGGAGCAATCTTAAATGACAGCGGAACTCCCTGTTTTATGTCAATTCTCACACCAAACTCAAAAAGTCCCGACGAAGTTAGATGGTGTTTGAACGGCACGACAGACACAAGTAACAGCTTGTACAAAAAATATCCGTGTTCTGTTGCTCCCAATAATAACAAAGTACAAAACGCCGCACGAAGTAATCACCCCGGCGGCGTAAATGTCAGTATGTGCGACAGCGGCGTCAAGTTTGTTACAGATAGTATTGCTCATTCAATTTGGCAAGCAGGACTCTCCGCATACGGCAGAGAATCCGAAACTTTGCCATAACACAATGTACAAATAAACGTGATTTTTTTGAAAGGAGATTTTATGAATTTGAAAATATATTTTATCGGTTTGTTGTTGGCAGTAGTTGTAATATTTTCGGGTTGCGGATCAAAGGGCGTGCAAACTGTCAAAGTAACAGGAAACATAACAATTGACGGTAACCAAATTGAACAAGGTTCGGTCAAGTTTATTGATGTTGAAGGAAAAACTCCGACAGGAGGCGGAAGTATTTCCAAAGGAACTTATGCCGCAAATGTTCCTTTGGGCAAAAAAAAGATTCTCGTTTTAGGGACGAAATTAGTCGGCAAAGAGCCCTTATTTGCAGATATGCCGGATAGTCCTGTCAACGACAAATACGAACAAGTTACTCCCGACGCTTACAACAGTTTTGAATTGACACCGTTAGAAGCAGAGATAACCGCTGCAATTGACAATTTGAATTTTGATTTGTTGTCAAAATTCAGAAAGTAAACAAATTGTCCATAAACTTTCACAAACTTACATTAATTTTTTGTGAGAATTTATTTATCCATTAATCAAATTTACAAAGGAGAAATATTATGAAAAATTTGACAAAGAAAAATGGGTTCACACTTGTTGAACTTTTAGTTGTGATAGCGATCATTGGTGTTTTGATTGCTATTCTTTTGCCCGCAGTACAAGCGGCACGGGAAGCATCCCGACGCACACAATGCAGCAACAAATTAAGACAATTCGCACTTACATTGCACAACCACCATGACACGCAAGGAACGTTACCCTGTGCTTCAAACGGTTACGGCGGTACTGATCAAAATAAACATCGAATCAGTGCATTTATGCCGTTGTTGCCGTTTATTGAAATGACAACACTCTATGAACGCTTTACCGGTTCATATTCTTCAATTTCACCTTGGGCAAGTAACGGTAACGTGTTTTTTACGGATTTAAGCGAGATATTTGGTTGTCCGTCTGATCCGTTTCGTACCAGCAAAGTAAATGAAACCGCCAAAACCAGTTATCGTATATCGTTTGGAGATTGGGCGGATCGATGTAATCAACACACTGATGACAATCCGCGCGGCGCTTTCGTCGGTAAAATTGGCGTATCGCGAGATTTTACCGCCGTTACAGATGGAACAAGTAATACTATTGCGTTGTCCGAAGCAACAATAGCAATGAAAAAAGGAGCTTTCTTACAAGGGACTGTTGCCAAAAAAATAACATCGTTACCTACAGAAAACCAAAAACCGGACAGTACATTCGACTACAATAGTTGTTTCAATACCGCTAATTGGAAGTCTTACAACTCCGGAGTTACGGTTTTCAACGATCAGAGTGGAACACGTTGGGGAGATTGTTATGTGATATTTACGGGTTTTTCAACAATATTCCCGCCAAATTCGCCTTCATGTGCAAGAGATGACTCTGCATACACTGCCGAACACATTCTACGTACAATCGACAGCAAACAGGTCAATAAAGCCAACAATGTTACCATCATGTCCGCTTCAAGCTACCACACCAATGGAGTCAATGCAGCATTTTTGGATGGAACAGTACGTTTCGTCAACAATGGAGTCGATTCAGGAACCGACCGAACATTGAAGTGTCCGACATCCGGTCAATCGCCATTTGGAGTTTGGGGCGCTTGCGGTTCAATAAATGGTGAAGAAACAGCTGCAATACCATAAATATTATTACAGCTTATTGTATTCCATTAGTAAAGCTTCTTTCACTAATCACAAAAATAGTATATCAGAATTACTAATTTCAAAAAAAACTCCATGCTTGTTTTTATTTTGGTATTGTTATATACTGCCCGTCCTATAAATTGTGAGACTCAAGAGCGCACACTGCTCGGACAATAAAATAAATTGCGCGATTGCAGAGCGTAAAAGCATGATTTCCAATAGAGGAACAGGCGGCGGCAAAAGAAACACCAAGTGTGAACGGTTTAAACTGTTCACACTTGTGTTTTTGATAACAAATTTGGACTTGTCTTTCTTTCACTTCCCACAACCTACTTACAAAAAGCCAAAATGAAAAACTTCCGTTTCAAACAGATCAATCATATTTTTGTGATATTGTTACTAATATTTGTTGCCAATCTTTTTTTTATCACGGGCAATTCAATTGAATATTGTTCGGCACAAGAAAGCGATTTATCCAATGTTGTTACACGAGTTGTTTCTTCTGATGTTGCCCATCGACCGGTTGTTTTGCCGCGTAATTTGTTTGAATCCGGAGAAGAGTTTCGGGCGGCTTGCCGTATTGATGAGATTTTGATCAAGGCTCTTAAACGTTACAATCTTGAACCCGCACCAATTTGCAGCGACGAAGTATTTATTCGCCGTGTCTATTTTGACGTTATCGGGACGTTGCCGACACAACAAGAAGTCAAAAGATTTCTCAATGACCAATCGCCGAATAAACGTACAAAAATTATCGATGCCGTTCTGAATCGCAATGAATTTGCCGATTATTGGGCAATGAAATGGTCGGACTTGCTTCGGGTAAAGGCGGAATTTCCAGTGAATTTGTGGCCCAACGGCGCAGTGAATTATTACAATTGGATTCACGACGCAATACGCACTAATATGCCTTACGACCGTTTTGCCCAAACCCTCCTAACCGCTAGCGGAAGCAATTTCCGAAACGGCGCCGTCAACTTCTACCGTGCTGTTCCCGCCAAAGACCCAGATACATTAGCAGAAATAACCGTACAAACCTTTCTCGGCGCGCGTACCGCAACTTGGTCGCAGCAAAAACGTAATGATATTGCAAAATTTTTCTCTCGAATAAGATACAAAGAAACCGCACAATGGAAAGAAGAAATCGTTTTCTGGTTACAAAAACCGCTTGACTCGCACGATGTTGTGTTTCCCGACGGTTCCCGCGCAACCATTCCTGAAAATCATGACCCTCGCGAAATATTCGCAAAATGGCTCATTTCGCCGGAAAATAAAAACTTCAGCCAAAATATCACAAACAGAATTTGGTTTTGGTTGTTCGGATTCGGAATCGTTCATGAACCGGATAATTTTTGCAGCGACAACCCGCCCGTTTATCCCGAATTACTCGATTATCTTTGTACCGAGTTGGTCAAATCAAAATATAACCTTAAACATATCTATCGCCTCATTCTCACGTCCAACACTTATCAACAATCTTCCATTCCAAAAATAAATAAAAAACAAAATCGCGATGTTGAATTATTTGCTTCGTATCCAATTCGCCGTCTTGAAGCGGAAGTGTTACAAGATGCGTTAGCGCAAATTTTTGACGTGCAAGTTGTCTATCAGAGCGAAGTGCCGGAACCATTCACCAGAATTCCAGCTCGATACCGCACAATCGTTTTACCCGACGCAAGCGTAACAAGCTCCTTCCTCGAAATGTTCGGACGCGCCTCAAGAGATACCGGTCTTGAATCTGATAGAAATAATAACGTTACCGAAGCACAACAACTGTTCATGCTCAACTCAACAGAAATAAATAATTGGATAAAACGATACGCTTCAAAAATAAAATTTAACCGAATACAAAACAAAAAAAATCAATCGCTCGACTCCATCTGGTTGACTATCCTATCACGTTACCCAACAGAAACAGAACTAAAAATCATCGAAAAAGATTTCCAACAAAAAGAAATTCCAACACCTCAAAAAATTCAAGACTTAATCTGGGCAATAATAAACTCAAAAGAATTTTTTTGTAAACATTGAATATTAGACCTTTTCGCTAACCTGTAGGAGACCACCCCTAACCCCTCCGAAGGAGGGGAGTAAGAAGATGTCTCCGAAGGGGGGGAGTAATTCCCCTCCATCGGAGGGGTTAGGGGTGGTCTCGGAGGAGTTAAAGGCAGTTTTTTGTTGTAGTTTTTTTGTTGCGTTGATGTATTTTTAGGTTAGAGAAAAGGTCTAATAGTAATATTTCAGTTGCGGGATTCAGTTGTTTAGGAAAAAGGGTTTTGGGAATAGGAACGAAGCAGACAAAAAAGCAGCGTTCTAAAGTAAACAACCCTTATTTGTCCAAATTCCCTCAGTAGCAGACAACGCCCTCTAATGATGCTCCTATTTTTCCGATGGCGGTGCATAAGACAATATCAAACAAACATAAGGGCGAGTTGGGGAGAATTTTGGGCTACTAATGGTAATTTGACAAAAGGATTGGAATATTAGAGCCGCTCGGGAAATTATGTTGTTCCGCTCGGATTTATTGGGCTTGAGTAACAGAATTGTTGACGATAATAAACATGCGACTGAATGGATACGATTAGAGATAACCATTAAAAATTTTGGAGATAAAAATATGAAGCGTCGTGAATTTTTGTCGGCGGGACTTGGCGGAGTTTTGTTGGGTTCGTTGGATAAAGTGGGTTTGGCGGCGGAGTCGAAACCTACGTTCAAAGCGGGCAAGGCGAAATCAGTGATTCAAATTTGGATGTGGGGAGGTCCTTCGCATCTTGAGACTTTTGATCCGAAGCCTGGTGCCGGTTACGATTATTGCGGTCAATGGGATAAACCGATTCAGACCAATGTTTCAAGAATTGAGATTAGTCAATCGCTTCCGATGTTGTCGCGATGTGCTGATTTATATTCTGTGATACGTGGGATGACGCATGGAACGAATCACCATGAACAAGCATCTTACGTTATGCAAACCGGACGAATGCCCGGCGGCGGTGTTGTTTATCCGTGTGTTGGTGCGGTTATTGCCAAAGTTAAGGGATATGATGCGGGTTATGATTTAGCGATTCCGCCTTATATTGTGCTGACAACATCGCAGGGGCGGTTTTCAGAATGCGGTTTTTTGGGACCGAAGTACAAACCGTTTATTACGGGCGGCGATCCGAGTAAAACGCCGTTTTTAGTTTCCGGTTATGTTGTCGAAGGCATAACTGATAAACGGCAACGTGAACGTAAAGAACTTCTCAATAGACTTGATTTATTCGGCAAGGCTGCTGAAACTAATTCGCTGATCGGCGAGGTTGAGGCGGCTCGCGAAAATGCGTTTAATCTGATTTTCGGTAACACGGTAAAGATTTTTGATATTAGCAAGGAATCGGAAAAAAGACGTAATGATTACGGAATGAATTGGTTTGGTCAAGCATGTTTGATGGCGCGGCGATTGGTGCAAAACGGCGTTCCGTACATAACGATTAATTATCGCGGTTGGGACACGCACAAACGGCATTTTGAAACATTAACACGGCGGCAAGTTGAATGGGATCGCGGATTATCAATGTTGTTACGTGAACTTGCGGATTTGGGCTTGTTGGACTCGACAATTGTGTGGTGGGGCGGTGAATTTGGGAGAACGCCAAAAATTGATTGGGCGGCTCCTTGGCTTGGCGGACGCGGACATTTTGGGCGTTGTTTCAATGTCTTGCTTGCCGGCGGCGGATTTAAAGGCGGATGCGTTGTTGGTGAAACAGACAAAACAGGGGAAAATATCATTGCAAGACCGGTCTATCCGCAAGATTTGCTCGGCAGCATCTATCAAATGTTAGGAATAAATCCCGACGAAAAATTGCCCAACGAAAAAGGATTCAACGTACCAGCAATGCCGCCGGCGTCAAAATCAGGACGATTAAATGAACTGGTTTAAGAAATTCGGAGTTATAATTTGGAATTGTTGTCGTGAAAAAGCACGTGACTGAATAGTTTTTTTTTACAATTTAACGATGAACCGTATATTATTTTTTACAACGTTTATTATTTTATTTGGGATGAATTTCTTGCCGGTTGCGATTGTTTTTGCGCAGTCGCGTGATCCGAAAATCGCGTATATTTATCCGGCGGGCGGGCAACGCGGAACAACATTTGAGGCGTTACTTGGCGGTAGATTGATTACCAAGCCGGTTGATGTATTAATTTCGGGCAACGGTGTTCGTGCAAAAATTGTAAAAAGTGTTAACGGTGTTGTCATCAATGATCAAGCAGCCAATAAAGTTGCAAGAGACATTTACGACGACGCAAAAAAACAACTCGAAGCCAATTCATTGCCGAATAAAAATGAGACAAAAAAACAAATTCGCAACGAAAATTCAGATTCAAAACAAGAAAGTAAAATCGACAAAAAGATTTCTGATAACAAAAATTCTGAAGAAGTGGAGTTACCGTCTCGTAATGAGATTATGCAGAAGTATTTGTATTTTGACCGTCTTTTGCAACCTTCGGCGGATGATTTGCAATTTATTTTTTACGAATATTTTTCACCGCGTCCGAACAAGAGACCGGTTGAAGGAATGACGCAAGGCGTGGTGATTGAGGTAACGATTGATGCGGATGCTGTGATTGGCGAGCGGGAGTTGCGTTTGTTTACTGCAACCGGAATGACTAAGCCGATCAAGTTTATTGTTAGTGATATTCGTGAAGTGCGTGAGTTTGAGCCGAATGATTTTGATGCGGTGCCGAATAAACAGTTTGAGGCGATGGGTCAAATACGTTCAGATATTTTACCGAAAAATTTACGTTGTCTTGAACCGCAAGACTTACCGGTGATTTTCAATGGTCAGATTCGCAATGGCGATGTTGATCGTTTTTCTTTTAGGGCGGTTGCCGGACAAAAGGTAGTTATTGGAGTGCAAGCTCGTCAATTGATTCCTTATCTTGCGGATGCGGTTCCGGGTTGGTTTCAAGCGGCGGTAACGCTTTTTGATTCGGCGGGCAAAAAAATTACTTCGGCGGCGTCGTATCGTTTTAATCCTGATCCGGTGATTTTTTTCGACGTACCTCAAAGCGGGATTTATCAAGTTGAGGTTAGGGATTCGGTTTTTCGCGGGCGTGATGATTTTGTGTATCGTTTATCGGTTGGGGAGACTGCTGTTGTTACGTCAATTTTTCCGTTGGGCGGTAAGTCGGGAACACCGACAACCGCTCAGATTGAAGGTTGGAATTTACCGTCGAAAACAGTACGTTTTGATACCAACCCCGATAAAAAAGGAGTCCAAACAATATCCGTGTTGCACAAAAAAACGTTATTGAATCCGATACATTATGTTGTTGATGATTTACCGGAGTTGGTAGAGTTGGAATCGAATGACCGTATGGAGTCGGCGCAAAAAATAAAGTTACCGGTTGTTGTCAATGGTCGGATTGATTCGCGAAGAGATGTTGATTATTTTTCGTTTGCGGGCAAGTCGGGTGAAACGGTAATGCTTGACGTTATGGCGTTATCGCTTGGATCGCCGTTGGATTTAAGTTTGGAAGTTTTGGATTCGGCGGGCAAATTTGTTGCGGGAAACGATGATCATGCCGGAAGTGATGGATTGAATGTTGGATTGGAAACGCATCATGCGGATCCGTATTTAGTGTTTCGGATTCCGGTTGATGGGATTTATTTTGTCAGGTTATGCAATTTACTACAGGAAGGCGGCAAAGAATTTTCTTACAGAATTAACGTTACAAATAAACGGAATAAAGTTACCGTTTACACAGAAACGTCAACTCTAAACTTACAGGCGGCAACACAATCAATTAAATTTTTCGCGGACAGACGCGGCGGATTTGATGGGGAAATAAGAGTAAGGTTGGCGGAAAATCAATCGGATGAATTTATTTTGGATGGTACAAAATTTCAACGTGATTCCGATGAAGTTGTGGGAACGTTATCGGTTTTGAATTTTAGCGGTGCTGGTAAATTTGTTCCGGTTTTTTTTGAGGCTGTTCTTGAAACGGCGAATGGCGAAGAGGTTTTTCCTGTTATTGCAACGGATGATTTTGAGCAAGCGTTTATTTATCATCATTTGGTACCGGCGGAGAATTTTTTTGTTGTGAGACCGCGAAACTGGCAGATACAGCGAAGTTTAGGATTTGCTTTTAAGGAAGTTATTGATAACGAGAGGAATGAATTATTTTTTATTACGTTAATTCAGGGCGGTAAATCTGAACTTCGTTTACCGTTTGGCGGCAAGTCGGCGGGGAAGAATAATATCAAAGAAAACAAAGAACGAAAAAAAACGTCGGCGATTACTTTTCCGCAAGATGATTTGAACAAAGTTTCGTTTATGTTATCAGAACCGCCGGAGGGAATAACGTTGGAGAAAGCGAGTTTCGACAAAAAGGAATTAAAACTAACTTTCGCCGCAACAAAATCAATCAAAAAAAACACAACCGGAAATATTATCGTCAACATAAATTTCCAACCCGATAAAAACAAACCAACAACTCAATCACTAGGAACATTACCGGCAATAAAATTCAAAATAAATAACCCGTAAATTTTCCAAAATCCGCCGTATCAAATATTTTGTTTTTTGTTGTGTATTTTGAAGAAGGATTGGCAAGTTTAGACAATAATTTATTTTATCCGCGAATTTGCACAAATTATTTAATTCGTGATCTTTCGTGAAAATTCGTGGATAAAATGAGTTTTTAGAAGTTCCATTTGGTAATTTTTTAGAATAAACCTGTGATTTGGTTGTTGTCATTGATGTCTATTCTTTCTGCTGCCGGAGATCGGGATAAACCCGGCATTGTCATAATGTCGCCCGTCAACACAACAACAAATCCTGCACCTGCTGAAATTTTTGCATCGCGAACAGGTACCGTAAATCCAGACGGACAACCTCGTAACGTAGGATCAGTTGAAAATGAATACTGCGTCTTGGCAATACAAATCGGTAACTTGTCAAATCCAAGTTCGCTGAATTGATCAAATTTCTTCTTAACATTTTTGTCAATATCAATTCCAGACGCACCATAAATTTTACGGCAAACCGTTTCAACTTTTTCCAATAACGGCATCTCATCAGGATAAAGTAATTTAAATTCTTGCGTTTTATTTGACGCCGCATTTGCTGTCGCCTCCGCAACCTCTTCCGCACCTGCACTGCCCAAAGCCCAATGATTTGCGCGTATTGCACGAACTCCGATTGCTGTTGATTTGTCGATCAATAGTTGTGTTTCTTCATCCGTATCACTTGGGAATGCGTTTATGGCAACAACTACCGGCAATCCGTATTGCAACATGTTTCCTACATGTTTGGACAAATTCACAAAACCCGTTTCCAACGCTTTAAGATTCGGAATTTGCAAATCTTTTACATCAACACCGCCATGATATTTCAAAGCGCGTACGGTTGCGACTATAACTACGGCGTCAGGTTTAAGTCCGGCTTGTCTGCATTTAATATCAAAAAATTTCTCCGCACCCAAATCTGCACCGAAACCGGCTTCGGTAACAACGAAATCTGAATTTTTTATTGCGAATTTTGTTGCAAGAATTGAGTTGCAGCCGTGAGCGATATTGGCAAAAGGACCGCCGTGAATGATGGCGGGATTACCTTCGAGTGTTTGGACAAGATTTGGTTTCAAAGCATCGCGTAACAACACTGCCATTGCGCCGTCTGCTTTCAAATTTGCTGCCGATACGGGTTCGCCGTTATTCTTTTTGTAACCGAT
>JAITDV010000522.1 GCA_031282385.1 Planctomycetaceae bacterium
TTGTTTATTTCACCAAGTGATATTGTATCTGCGTTCTTTTTTGTGAATGTAATAATACAATTATCCGCATTTGTATCATTAAAAACGTTGCTTGAAATATTGACAATTCTAACGTTGCCGACTTTTTCCAATAAAAATTTTCTGAATGGTTGAAACATATTAATTGTCAAACAATTATTCGGTACAATAAATCCCAAGACTCCGTTTTCACGCAAAAGATGCCGATAAGATAAATCAATAAACAACAAATAAGTGTTCAATTGATAATTAGCCAATGGATACCGTGCATAATAATATTCTTTTTCGGCTTCGGAAAATTTACCCATTCTTGCAAAAATATATGGCGGATTGCCGATAACAACATTGAATCCTCCGTTTTTAAAAATGTTCGGAAATTCTTTATGCCATTCGAATGTTTTATTTGAATCAATTTTTGGATCAGAAATTAGCGAGTTGCCGCATTTGATATTTGCGTCAAGAGAATTGAGTTTATGATTGGGTTTCGCTGTCCGCAGCCATAATGCCAGTTTTGTAATTTCAACACATTCCTCATTTATGTCAACACCAAAAATATTGTTCTCTAAAATTGATAATTCGTATTCGGAGAAAACGATTGAATGACCGAGAATTTGTGCGGTAATTCGATCAATATAATGATGTTCATTTTTTAAAAAATCCAAAACCGCAATCAAAAATGTTCCGCTCCCGCAAGCCGGATCACAAACCGAAAGCGATAAAAGCCATTGCCGATATTCTTCCAACTTATCCAATATTGCTGTCGTCGCAACTTTTTTTGGTTTTTTGACGTTTGACTTAACTTCCAAATCAATTTGTTCAAGTAACTCATATTTGCACAAACCAAGCTCCGACTTCTTTTCCATACACAATTGACCAACCGTACTCTCAATAATATATGAAGCAACAAAACCCATCGGATAAAAAATTACATCTTTTTGACGTTTATCGACTACTTGCAAATCATAATTTTTGACGCCGCTGAGCTTGTATTTCAACCGTTCAATTTCAGAAATAAAATTTTCAAAAATATGTCCGAGAACTTCGACATTAATATCGTTACGATAATTGTAACTGCTCAATTTTATAAGATAGTCCACAAGTATCGAATCAGAAATTTTCAGCTTATCAAGAAATTCAATCGGCTTAAACAAACCGCCGTTATAGCCGAATATATTTTGTTTTTTACCTTTGCCGCCGTTGTCAAGATACGAAAAATACTTTTGTAAGTACATGTACATCGGACGATATTCGTCAGCGTCGTCAAGATTTCTCCATTCGCGGATAATTTCCTTAATTGTTCCCGACGGCAATAAACCGCAATCATCTGCAAACAAAATAAACAACAAACGATTAAGTATTTTTTGAGTACATAAAAATAACATCAATCTGTCAAGTCCGGCATTTTGCGAAATCAAATCAATAAATAAAACATTTTGAAATTCTTTGTAAACGTTATAAAATTCTTTAATAATTTTATCTTGATGTATGATTGTTTCAGTTTTCAATTTTTTCGGTAAATCATTCACAATATTTTCATAGGCAAGACAAAGCCAAAGTAACGCAAATTGTTCTTCATTGAGACTAAAAAGATTCCACTCAACATGTTCAACCACATTATCGACATATAAAAGTAATTTTTCTAAATTTGTGATGATGACATAAGTAGTATTCAGGTTTTTATATCCATAACTGAAAATTTTTGAGCTATTCACACTTGAATTTTCTGTAATGTACAGATGTTTATTTATCGGTAATCCTGCTTTAATATTTTTGTGTTGTTGAAATTTAAAGTGTTTTCGGCATAGTTCGGATTGTTTAATTTCAGTTGTTTTTATGCTCTTTAACTCAATTACGATACGAACATTGTTATCGATAATAACTACGGTGCCGGAATCATTGTTATCGGTTTGATTTTTTTCTTTTGAGATAAAATTATAATTGTGTTCAAGAGCAAGTTTGTAATCGAGGACATTGATAAAAAGTTCATGTAAAAGACATGACTTCAATTCTGTTTCTTTGCATTGATGTAAATATTCCGATTGTTTTATATCGTGAAAAAAAGTAACATAACGTTTGTAAGCTGATTGTATTTTATCAAGGTTTAACTCAATATATTTATCAATAATTATTTTTTGAAACATTGGTTTACGAATAAAATTATGACAGGCACACATTAGAATTCGGCAACACAAAAATATCAAAATAACCACAAAATAACCGATAAGTAATTTTGTATTGATTATCGAAATTTGAGGAGCAAATTGCGTTTGAATGTGAGTTGTTTATAAACTGTTCACACTTTAAATTTCTTTTACCACCGCTTGCTTACCTATCGGAAAGCAGGCTTTTACGCTTTTGAATCATGCAATTTACAGTATATTGTGAACAATTGAAAATCCGTTTGATATAATACTCGTACTATAAATTACGCTCTTGAGTCGCGCAGTTTATAGTACGAACAGTATATTTATCCGACCGATTCTTAACGATGCTTATGAGAATTTCACACATTCCACTGAATAATTACCTAAAATTTGATTTTTAGAGGTTACCAAATTTTTTATGTGAGTATTCTTTGAATTCGTCTGCGATGGCGGCTTTTTTAGTGTCTCCGTTGTGGAAAATTATTCGGTAACGTAACGTAAAAGATTTGTCTTTTGCCAACTCGAAATTACCGCCGGCATTTTCAACCTGACGTTTTCGTACACCAAATCCGCGTTCTCCAAAAGGATTGGCGGCAAAAAGACCATACGTTCTGACATGCCAATATGTCGGATAACGAAACGACGACGGATGATTCAATATAGCAATACCCGCAACTTCACCATCACTAAATTGTCCAACATAATCTACCCACGCAGATCGCTTTCCCCACGCATCCGCATCCAATTTGCTGTCGGCATTGATAATATACGAAATAGTAGAAACATTTTTTTCACTCTTTTTTGCACTGGCTTTCGCCTCATCAATCGATAACAAATCCGCAACCCTAATCCCAAACGTTCCTTCCTTTGTGTCATAAAATGTTACTTTCTTAATCTTTGCTGTTACCTCTACTTCAAAATCAATATAACGATTGCCCAAACCAGTAACTCCAAATTCAAATGAACGAACATCGCTACAAATAATTTCACCGTTATGACTAACCCAATCATTTTCCGTTACAATAATTGCCGTTGTTCCGCCGGACACTTCAGCTTTAAGAAAATTTTTATGTACAATCTTGCCAATATTTTTCTGATTCTTGTCCGTCAACCAAAAATCAGTATCATTCACCTTGCCATGCGTAAACCAAAACGATCTATGATGCTGATGATCTCTTGATACAACATTACGCTCCTCCATCGGAAAACTGCGAGTCATCAACTTATTACTGCTTGAATAAATCGGATAAATTATCGGCGTTCCATCGAAATCCTTTACATATCTCGCAAAGAGTTTTTCGCTAATATTTACATCGTAAAAATCAGAGCCTTTGATAATATTTACTTTATCCGCCATGATCTCTTCACCGGTAATTTTGTTCGAATAAATTTCTGTTACGAAAAATATTGTCAAAAGAAAAAATAACAAATTCAAAAACGCAACAAACAAATTAGTTGAAAATCTAAACCAATTGTTAGGCAAAATAGAACTAAAATTAATATTGTTTTTCATTTTGATAATGTTAAAAAAATTGTTAGATTTTTACATACCTGAATTAGGTTCATGAATATTTTCAGATGAAAATTAAACGAGACAACAAAGACAAATTATCATTGAGCAATTAACTTTATGGACAGTTAGTTTGTTTGTTGTAGTTGTAAGCCATGAGTTTACCAGCCAACCTTGCAGCCATAAATTCTGTTATAACATTATTTCCGCCAAGCGGCGCAACCTCAACAATATCAATTCCTACAACATTTTTTGCCGCACACACATGTTTCAAAATATCTGTAACCGTTCTCCACGATAATCCGCCTGGTTCAGGCGTACCAGTCCCCGGAGCAAACGCCGGATCAAACGCATCAATATCAATAGTAATGTAAATTTGCCCAGTTAATTTATGTAAAATTTGATCAAGACAAAATGAATAATCTTTATCAAGAAGCACAGGCGTAATAAATTGCCGTACTCGATCCGGACAATCCCGAAATTCTTCTTCACTAAAACTCCGAATACCAACTTGAACAAGATTCGGCGTATATTCAAGCACTCGCCGCATTGCCGATCCATGTGAAAATTTCGTTCCCGTGTAAGAATCACGAAGGTCTGCATGAGCGTCAAATTGCAGGACACTTATTTCTTTGTACTCTTCAGACGCAACACGTACCAGCGGAGGCGTAATACTATGCTCGCCGCCAAGAAAAATAGGAATCCGACCACGTTGAAACAAATTACGATTACGCACGGTTTGATAGATACGATCAAATTGTTCGTCAGGTGAATTTGCAGGCGGTATTGACGGCAATGTTGCAACTCCTGCTTGCGTCATATCAAATAACAATTCTTCATCAAAATGCTCTACTTGATTAGAAACCGCAATAATTGCATCGGGACCATTTATCGTTCCTTTAAGAAAACTAACTGTCCCTTCATACGGGACAGGTTGAACTAAAAATTTTGCCGTTGCCGGATCAGATAATTCTTTGGGCAAATAAAAAAACGACATAAAATGCTTGTTTATTGATTATAGTCGATCGTCAATCACATCACCACCAGCGTAAAAAACTCGAGGTAACAAAATATAAAAATAACGATCCAAAAAAATATTAATTAAACGTTACAAAAAATATACCAAATACTATTTTCAATTCCGCCAACTTAAATGCACTAAAAACAAACTCTCCGAAAATTCATCACGAAAAATTAAGAAGAAGAATAAGAAGTGGAACGAAAATCCGGTTGACGGGGAGCAACTCCAGACCCCGTTCCACCTAAACTTTATCGCAACAATTCAAATCACATACACGCAACCAACACCAATTTGAGTAATATTTCAGTGGAATTTTGAATTGGTCTTTTCTTAACTCAAAACACTAATTCTATTGAAATATTATCAATAGACCTTTTCTCTAACCTAAAAATACATCAACGCAACAAAAAAACTACAACAAAAAACCGCCTTTAACTCCTCCGAGACCACCCCTA
>JAITDV010000527.1 GCA_031282385.1 Planctomycetaceae bacterium
CTATCGGAAAGCAGGCTTTTACGCTTTTGAGTCACACAATTTATAGTACGGATGGTATATTGGGATTTAGTTCCGCTGCGATGCGGCGGGTTGTTATGCAATGTTCTTTCAGGACGAAATTCATTGGCAATTTTTATACACGCGACTGAATAGTTACAGTTACGCAGTTACTTATAATCTTTGTGTCTCTGCGTATTATTTCCTAACTCCCCCCCTGCAATCTTTGTGATGTTGTGTTATCATATCGTTCCTTCGTTGCGGATAGCGACGGAATTACCCGGTAGTGTAATTGGTAACACAAGGGATTTTGGTTCCCTTATACAAGGTTCGAATCCTTGCCGGGTAATTTTTTATGTAGGTAACTTCTAAAAACCGTAGTGTTTTTTGCGAGTTTAGTGTTTTGAGTTAATAAATAAATCGTAACAATTCAGTCGTGTGCTTTTTTTATCTACAACTATTCTGTTCCCAAAAAACCAATAATTCCGCACGGAACAACATAATTTTACAAACGGTTCTAATATTCCAACCCTTATTAATCAAATTACCATTAGTAGCCAAAATTTCCTTCCGATGCGCCCTTATGTTTTGTTTGATATATTTTGAAAGTTTAAACCGTTTACACTTTAAATTTCCTATACCGCCGTCCGCTTATCTATCGGAAAGCAGGCTTTTACACTTTTGAATCATGTAATTTACAGTACATATTTTTTGTCTTAAATTTACCATCGAATAGGGAATAAGGGCGCATTTTTTGGGTGTTGTCTGCTACTAAGGGAAATTGGATAAATAAGGGTTGTTTACTTTAGAATGCTGCGTTTTTGTCTGCATCGTTCTTAAACCTTTTTTCCTAAACAATTGAATCCCGCAACTGAATAGTTACGTTTGAAAATCAAATTATTAGAGGTTTCTTGATGTATTTTTAGGTTAGAGAAAAGGTCTATTGTCTATCAAATATCAAGGACAACTGTGATATTTGATAGGATTTGTTTTTGCCGTGTTAATTAACAGTTTTTTACGAATTTTTTAATTTGCGGACAAGATGTACAGATTTAACGATTGTGTCGATATTGTTACAATTACAGTAACTATTAGACCTTTTCGCTAACCTGTAGGAGACCACCCCTAACCCATCCGAATGAGGGGAATAATTCGCCTCCCTCGTAGGCGTCTTCTTATTCCCCTCCTTCGGAGGGGTTAGGGGTGGTCTCGGAGGAGTTAAAGTCGGTTTTTCGTTGTAGTTTTTTTGTTGCGTTGATGTATTTTTAGGTTAGAGAAAAGGTCTATTCAATCGGCAGTTCTACACTACAAAAATTTATATCTGACAGGAACGCAGCGCAGTTACCGCTTAAAACTGTCATGTTTTTTGTGTGTTTACTTGTGGCATGTAAATTGCGAAATGCTATTTTTTGGTCGATTTTATTAGGAGAATTTATGACGATCTTGGAGACAGTGGGAAGGACGCCGCTCCTTCCTATATTTGAAGGAAATAATGGAGCGCGTATTTTTGCCAAAGCGGAATTTTTTAATCCGAGTGGTTCTGTCAAAGATCGTGCAGTCAAGGGCATGCTTGTCGAGGCAATAAAGTCGGGCAAATTGACTAAAACGAAAACCATACTTGACGCAACAAGCGGCAATACTGGAATTGCTTATGCAATGTTTGGTGCGGCGCTCGGTTACAAGGTACTTCTCTGTTTGCCTGCCAACGCAAGTAAAGAACGGAAACGGTTATTGAATATTTATCGTGCGGAGATTGTAGCAACAAATCCAATGGAAAGTTCGGATGGCGCGTTGCTTAAAGCAAGACAACTTTACAACGACAATCCTGGCACATACTATTATCCCGATCAATATAGCAACGACGAAAATTGGAAAGCGCATTACAACGGTACGGCGGTTGAAATATGGGAACAAACGGATCGGAAGGTAACGCATTTTGTTGCGGGAATGGGAACTTCGGGAACGTTTACGGGTACGGCGCGCCGTCTGAAAGAATTTAATCCGTCAATAAAAACCGTTCCCATGCAACCCGAATCGCCGTTGCATGGACTTGAAGGCATGAAACACATGGCATCGACAATTTTACCTGGATTTTATGATCCGACACTTTTTGACGGAAGAATTGACGTCAGTACTGAAGAAGCGAAAAAAATGACTCGTCGTCTTGCCGAAGAGTTAGGTTTATTTGTTGGTATCAGTTCTGGTGCAAATGTACTTGCAGCTGTCAAGTTAGCCGAAACATTGTCTTCTGACGCAATTATTGTAACGATATTATGCGATAGCGGCAACAGATATTTGAGCGATGAGTTGTGGGATTAACGTAACAATAATTATGTTTGCAATTGATAAATTTGATAAGTGAAATTAAGTTAAATCAAATGATTGTAATTACAGATGAGAAAATCGCCGAAATAAACATGTATGCCGAATTGGAATATCCGCATGAATGTTGCGGTGCGTTGCTTGGTCGAGTTGAGTCGGAGCGAAAAAATGTTATCGGCATTATTCCAATTTCAAACAAACGCGAACCGGAAGCAAAACACAATCGTTTTCTCATTCAACCTGAAGAATTTTTATCGTGTGAGAAAACTGCAAGAAAACAAGGCGTAGATTTGATAGGTTTTTATCATTCGCATCCGGATCATCCATCATTTCCGTCGGATTATGATTTGGAACATGCGTTGCCGGTGTATTCGTATGTTATAGTTTCGGTAACGTTGGGCAAAGCAGATGAGGTAACAAGTTGGTTATTGCGGGAAGACAGGACGCAATTTGATAAAGAATTTGTTCAGATTTTAAACTGTTCACACTTTTAATTTCTTTTACCGCCGCCTGATTACCTATCGGCAAGCAGACTTTTACGCTCTTGAGCCGAGCAATTTGTAGTACGAACAGTATATGTCTGCTAATGCGAATGTTTTTTGATGTAACTTGTGTTCGTTAATTTTGTACTTTGGTGCAAGTAATTTTGCTTTAATTATTAACAAATTAAAACGGAGTAAATTTTATGACAACTTCAAACCCACAATTGGTAACAATTCAACTTCCGACAGCTCTTCGGACTTTTACGGATGGTTTATCGGAGATAAAAGTTGAGGCGGCAACTGTTGACGAGTCGTTGGTTAAGTTGACGGAGCTTTATATTGATTTGAAACGGCATCTTTTTGATGATGATGGCAAGTTGCGAAGTTTTGTCAATGTTTTTTTGAATGACGAAAATATACGCACGGTAGATGGATTTGTAACTCCGGTCAAATCGGGTGATACAATTATGTTGATACCGGCGATTGCGGGTGGTGTTTAAACTGTTCACACTTTAAATTTACTTTACCACCGCCTGCTTACCTACCGGCAAGCAGGCTTTTACGTTCTTGAGTCGCGCAATTTATAGTACAAATAATATATGAATGTTAAGTTTTGTATTCGGTTGTGCGGAGATATTTGGTTGTAGTTTTTCAGAATATTTGTAACGATAAATGATATTGCGGTTATTATGCAGGAACTTTCTATTGAAGAATTGACGCGGTACAGTCGTCATTTGATCCTTCCGGAGGTTGGTTTGGAGGGACAATTACGTCTCAAAAATGGTCGTGTCTTGCTTATAGGTACGGGTGGGTTAGGTTCTCCGGTGGCGTTGTATTTGGCGGCGGCGGGGGTTGGTACGCTTGGGATTGTAGATTTTGACGTGGTTGACGAAACTAATCTACAGCGTCAAATCATACATGGAACTCGTGATTTATTGCGGCCAAAAGTAGCGTCGGCACAAGATCGAATCAGTGAAATCAATCCTTACACGGATGTAGTTACGTTTAATGTACGGCTTGATTCAGAGAACGCATTGGGGATTATACGTGATTTTGATGTTGTAGTTGATGGGACGGACAATTATGCGACACGTTATTTGGTCAACGACGCCTGCGTTCTTTTGGGCAAGCCGAATGTGTATGGTTCAATATTTCGATTTGAAGGTCAGGCGAGTGTTTTTAATTATCGCGGCGGACCTTGTTATCGTTGTCTTTATTCATCTCCGCCTCCTCCTGGTCTTGTTCCGTCGTGTGCGGAGGGCGGTGTTCTTGGGGTGTTGCCCGGAATAATTGGTTGTATTCAAGCGAATGAGGCGTTGAAAATTTTACTTAATGACGGCGAGACGTTATCGGAGCGGTTGTTATTTTTTGATGCCTGGAAACTCAAATTTCGCGAGTTGAAGTTGCGCAAGGACAAGACTTGTCCGATTTGTGGTGAGAATCCGACAATTCATGAGTTAGTTGATTATGAGGAATTTTGCGGGTTGAAGGGCAAAGGTGATAATTTTGAGGTGGAATCAATTTCGGCGGTAGGTTTACGTGATATGCTTGAAAGTTCACCGGAGACGTTGGAGATAATTGATATTCGTGAACCGCATGAAGTTGCAATGGGAATGTTACCGAGATCGCGAGCAATTCCGTTTGGACAAGTTGTGAGACGCAAGGATGAATTGAATCCGAATTTGTTGAATGTTTTCATTTGCAAAATAGGCACAAGAAGCGAACAAGCAATTAAAGCTCTCAAAGAATCCGGTTTTGAAGGTCGTCTGATGAATTTACAAGACGGTACAAACGCATGGGCAAGAGATGTTGGAAATTATGTTGTTACCTACTAGAAAATAAACCGTAAAGAAAAATTCATAAATATTGTTGCTTTTTTCTGCAAGATGAGTTATATTCGCCGTCCTTGAATTTTCTGTTTTAAGCTAGTGTTATGTTTGTTATGCTCGCAAGGTTTCTTTTGGCGATTACGGACACTAAAAAAAGAAAACTGAAAATTAAAGTGCAAAGAGTATTTGATTTCATAACTGTATTTGTTGATATAACATGAGGTTGTGAGATTGAGATTTTGTAGCAAAAAATTTCGATTTGGTTGAGTTGTGAAAAATTTGATTGAGTTCTGCGTAAATCGTTTTTGTGTAGAACGAGAATTTTTCACTTTAGATTTAATTATTGCATGATGTTTTTTCAATTCAATTTGTCGAAGAAAGAATTAACAATGCAATAAATTTTGTAACGTTTAATCCAATTTACTAACAAAATTGAATGGAGGAAAAAATGAAAAAGACAAATTTATTGTCAGGTTTGGTTGTTGCCGAAATTAACGTCAATGTTGATGTTAATGCAAATGTTAAAATAGGCGGGGGGGGGGGGGCTGCATAAAGATCAAAATCGTCCAAATTATTGTTACGATAATTTTCTGGGGATTTCTCCCAAGCTTATTTCTGATTTATTTGGTTTTACTCTTGTTGAGCTTCTGGTTGTAATTGCGATTATTGGAATTTTGATCGCATTACTTTTGCCCGCAGTTCAAGCCGCAAGAGCATCCGCAAGACGAATGCAATGTTCAAACAACATGAAACAATATGCTCTTGCTTTCCACAATTACCACGATACTAACAATGTATTTCCGCCTGGAATCGGAAAAATCAGTAAATCGGGTCATGCTTCCCAAATGCGTTTCAACGCACATTGTAGGATTTTACCGTTTATTGAACAAACTCCTTTATTCGAAGCAATTGCTGCAAGTAGCGAGTTACCATGGAGTACGCTTGTATCCAAACCTATTACTACGTTCATTTGTCCTTCAGATGACTATGCACGAATGCCAGGGTCAATTTCAAGTAGAACGAGTATTGTTATTTGTATTGGGGACAGCGGCGTACAGGCGCTTCGTGGTATTGTAGCCTGGACTCCGCAAAATATAACAGTAACTTCCACAGTGTTATTGCGATCTTTTGACAGTATAAATGACGGTTCCAGTAACACGTGTTTATGTAGTGAAATTGTTAGTAATTTAGCATCAGGCGACAAACGGCTTAAAGGCGGCGTATGTTTTGTTGGCGGCAACATTGGTTCCGAAACAACTACGATAATACCATCATATTGTATGAATAACGCAATTAGTACAACAGATCGCTCGCAACTAACATCTGCAACAAACGGTGTTTGGCGCGGTTGGCGAGTATTTGACGCAAATACATCGTTTTCTGGATTTAATACGATTCTTCCGCCCAATAGTCCGGCTTGTGTGCGTGATAATAATGATGCTTCTTGGGGACTTTATCCGCCGCAAAGTAATCATAATGGAGGTGTGAATTGTGGAGTTGTTGATGGAAGTGTTCGTTTCATTCGTAATTCAATCGACACAGGCGGATTAAACAATAGTGCATTTAACAACACCGGAATAAGCGCTTTCGGCGTATGGGGCGCATTCGGCACAGTTAACGGAAACGAATCAAAATCCGTAGATTAAATTATTACAAAATCAACCTAAAAATTTTTTTAGGAAAGGAGAAATTAAATGAGAAAATTCAATTTTGTGTTGTTGATTCTGTTTTGTGTTATGTCAATTAGCTGTGGTAAGAATTCGTCACGTCCTGTAGATTTACCGGCGTTAAATTCTTGCAAAATTACAATAACTCAAAATGGAGTTCCGTTAAAGGAAGCTGCTGTAATTGCAGTTTCACAAAATCCCGCCGTAAAATATCGAACCACAACAGGAACAACAGATAATAATGGTGTTGCCGAGTTGCGCACGTATGGGTTTTCTGGTTCGCCTGTTGGTGAGTTTAATGTAATTGTTAAAAAAATTGTTTTAGAGGGTGCTGAAGAAATAACCGACGATTTCGGCGCAAAACAAACTTACGGCGGTAAAGATTACAATCTTGTGAACAAAAAATATAACAACGAAAAAACAACCGATCTCAAAATTGAGATAAAAACCGGTGAAAACATTTTTTCATTTGACGTAGGCGCACCTGTTCACGAATTGGATGAATCTACCCAAATGTGGAATTAAATTTATTCTTGCAACTATTAAGTCGGCAGCTCTACGCTACAAAAAAATTAAAACTTGCGGGAACACAACGTAGCTCAGTTACCACTTAAAACGGTCATGTTTTTAACCACCCGTAATCCCTCCGAAGGAGGGGAATTATTCGCCTCCCTCGGAGGCGTATTCTTATTCCCCTCCTTCGGAGGGATTACGGGTGGTCTCGGAGGAGTTAAAGGCCGTTTTTTGTTGCGTTGATGTATTTTTAGGTTAGAAAAAAGGTCTAATAGTTACAATTTTTTAATTGTGTGCAAGGTTTTGCCCAAATTCTTCCAGCGATTCGCAATCTATC
>JAITDV010000561.1 GCA_031282385.1 Planctomycetaceae bacterium
AAAATCGTTGCCAATAAATATAAGCCCTTTTCTGTAAAGGCTTTGGGTAAATACTTTTTGTGTTCGCCACGCCCCAATTTCTTTAAGGTCAAAATTTTTGACCTTAAAGAATTCCATTCCGCTACTGTTAATTCAAATAGGTAACCGGATGGAAATTTTTCAGGATTGTTCCTAACAGCTTGATTAACTTCTTTCGTTGTTACACCATATAATTCCGCTACATCGTTATCAAGTATGACACTTTGACCACGAATCGTTATTATTTTTTCTTCAACTTGCTTAAATTTCACAATGTCAGACATTTTCGTTTTTGTTTTTTGGGGAATCTTTGCTACTAAGGTTGTTTTGTTAAAAAAATCAGGTTGAAAATAAGGTTGTTAAAAAAATTCAAAATCCATGTGAAAATTCCACTGAATAATTATTAGAAATATTATTTTATGCACTCTTTTTATTCACCGGATAAACACTCAATGTTTCCGTTTCGTTATATTTATTCAATAGCACTTGTAAAATTCGTTCACTCGCTTTTCCGTTACCATAAGGATTATGAGCGCGGGACATTTTTTCGTAATAATTTGTATCATCCAGAAGACGACTAATATATTGTATGATATTATCTTTGTTCGCTCCGGCAAGAACTACTGTTCCTGCTTCCACCGCTTCAGGACGTTCCGTCGTGTCCCGCATTACCACCACCGGTTTCCCAAGCGACGGAGCCTCTTCCTGTACTCCTCCGGAATCCGTCAAAATTAAATCACTGCGACGCATTAAATAAATGAACGATAAATAATCAAGCGGTTCAATTAACATTACATTTTTCTTTTCACAAAGAATCCGATTGACTGGCTCCCGAACATTCGGATTCAAATGTACCGGATACACAAACTGAATATCATCTCGTTCCGATAATTCAGAAATAGCATTACAAATTTGTAAAAATCCGTCCCCGAAATTTTCACGGCGATGACCTGTTACTAAAATAGTTCGGCGTTTCGGTGAAAGAAAATTAAATTTTGTTTCAAGTTCTTGGGTCTTAATTTTATTCGTGTCAAGATATTGCACTGTCTGAAACAAAGCGTCAATCACTGTATTACCGGTAACATATATCCGATTCGGTTCAATACCTTCACTAATCAGATTTTGTTTTGATTTTATTGTCGGCGCAAAATGGAGTGAGGCTAATTGTGAGGTTACACAACGATTCATTTCTTCTGGAAACGGGAATTGTTTGTTAAATGTTCTCAATCCCGCTTCAATATGTCCCACTTCAATCCGATTGTAAAACGCCGCAATCGAAGCCGCCAACACGGTTGTCGTATCGCCCTGAACCAATATCGTATCAGGTTTCCATTGTTGGAACGTTTCTTCCAAACCTTTGATCACCTTACAAGTTATATCGCCAAGCGTTTGATTCGGCGTCATAATGTTCAAATCAAAATCTCCGCTAAAACCAAATATCTCCATCACCTGATTCAGCATCTCACGATGTTGTCCCGTTAAACATATTTTTGTATCAATATCATTGTTTTTACGAAATGCGGCAATTACCGGCGCTAATTTTATCGCTTCAGGTCGCGTTCCCAAAACAAACATTACTCGTTTCTTGTATTTTGAAACATAAACAGAATGCGACTGAACGGCAACAGGATTTTTCTGTTTTTCCGTTTTTTGTGTAACTGCATTTTGCGTAACCGTGTTTTTTATTCCGCAAAAATCAAGAATTCGTTTTTCATCCGGTATCGTTAATGTTTTGAACTCATTATGTGAAACGAGGAAAGCGATAATGTCCGCATTCGTAACGGCATCTTTATAATTCGTAATCGGAAATTCCGCATGTTCCAAAATATTCGGTTCAACAAAAAAACATTGATCTTTTTCCAATGTTTGCGAAACTTCCTGCGCAATAAATTTCGCCGGCGATTCACGTAAATCATCAATATTCGGCTTAAACGCCAAACCCATTAACGCAACTTTCGCAGGACGTTTATTTTGTTCGGAAAATTGTTTTGCTTCGTTAATAATCTTTTCAGCACACCAAAACGCTTTGTGAATATTAACTTCGCGGGCAGTTGCCAGCATTCGCGATTCAAGCGTGTATTGCCGTACAAGAAACCAAGGATCTACCGCAATACAATGTCCGCCAACACCACAACCGGGTTGCAAAATATGGACACGCGGATGACGATTGGCAAGCCGAATCAATTCCCATACATCAATTCCCGCCTTATCACAAATTAACGATAATTCATTCGCAAACGCAATTTGTGAATCACGCGACGCATTTTCCGTAATTTTGCACATTTCCGCAGTTCGCGTGTTCGTTGTGAATAGTTTGCCGTTTTTAACGAAAGTTCGGTAAAATTCACAGGCTTTTTGTGCAGAATCAACATTGACGCCGCCAATAACTCGGTCGTTATTTTCCAATTCAAAAATAATATTTCCCGGTAAAACCCGTTCAGGGCAATAGGCGGCATAAAATTTCAAGGTACCATTTTGATCAATTAAATCAGGACGTTCCTTGCAAATGAGTTCCACCATTTTTTCCGTCGTTCCTACCGGCGACGTCGATTCGATAATAAAAAGATCATCTTGTTTCAGTAACGGAATTATTGATTGTGTTGCCGATTTAACGTAAGAAATATCCGGAGCCTGATGATCACGGAACGGCGTTGGTACAACAATCATGTAAACGTCAGACGTAACAGGTTTTGTGTGCGCCGTCCATAAACCCCTGTTCACTGCATCGGCAATCATTTCCTTTAATCCGTTTTCCACAATATGAATTTCACCGCGATTAATTGTTTCGACAACTTTAGGATTCACATCAACACCATGTACGAAAATTCCTGCACGGGTCAACATCGCCGCCGTCGGCAATCCAATGTAACCTAATCCAATAATAGAAACTGAAATATTAACGCTTTTCGGCATGA
>JAITDV010000632.1 GCA_031282385.1 Planctomycetaceae bacterium
TTTTAAGGAAAATCTCGGATAAAACAATAACTATATTGCAAATTATAACTCTAAATTGCAACCAGATAAGCCCAGAATTTATAGCACCAAATGACTTTTTCAGGGACAACTATTTATAATGTAACTATTCAGCCGAGTGTTTTTTATCGGCAACAATTCCGTTATACAAGCCCAATAAGTCCGCACAGAACAACATAATTTTCCGAACGGCTCAATATTCCAACCCTTATTTGTCAAATTAACCTTAGTAGCCAAAAATTCTCCATCCATCAGACACGCCCTTATGCCCTTATGTTTTTTTGATATTGTCTTGTCTTAATCATATCGAACAAATAATGGCATAATGGCGCGTTGATGGGACTCTGCCTGCTACTGTGGGGAATTCGATAATAGGGGTTGTTTATTTTAATATCGTGTGTTGTTTTTATTATTTGTGGATTGCGGGTATCCCGCGAGTGAACAGTTTAAAATTATCCTCTTATTGGCGATTTTGATCTTCGAATTATTTCTGTTGGGTGTTCTAATCTGTATAATATTTCTTTTAATAAACGTTGTTCCATTGCGACGTCGCGTCCAATCATTATCCATCCAGCCACATCGTGATCGATATCAACTCTCCCCGTAAATACATCAACATCATCTTTGAATCTGATATTTGCAGTTGAAACCGGCGAACGTAACGGTCGCGGATTGTCTTCGAGTTCTTTGTAAACAAATACTTCGACCTGATAGCCTCCAACTTGCGGAATTACACGCAAAATCGCACGTCGCCGTATAGTCTGTAACGTACAATCAAAACGCTCCATACAACCTACTGAATCAGAATGCCAAGGTTCAAACAAACTAGCTCCGATTTTTGGTTTTCCATCGAGTCTTCCTTCGGTGAGAACATTGTCGTAAAGCCGGATTGGCATTTCCCGTTCCGTATCAAAATGTGAATTGAAAGCATCAGCCAACACTTCCCAAAGAAATTCATGATCACATGATGGTATTGCTAAAGGATTGTTGACAAGATTTTCAGACAATAACTTAAAATTCTTCAATCCGCCATTATTCAAAACACGACCGGACGAACAACCCAATAACACAACACAAAATAACTCAATCAAAATTATCCGAAATATAATCGACATTATAATACCTCAATACATTCATAATCATTGAAAACGCCCAATGTAATTTTATCGTTTGCTATTCCAATACATATTGTTGTTTCCGATAACGGTTGGAATTTGTGTTTGGTTTTGTGTGTTTATGCGTTCAATCATCAGCAATACATTTGCTCTTTTTGTTGCGGACAAATTTTTAGTTATACCTGTGAGGACACTTCCTGATTCGGTTGTTTGTTTTAGGTTTGGCAAAGGGATTGTGCCTAAGTCAAGCAAAAGGATTTTTTCTTTTGGCCAACGTATTTGTTCATCGAGGTTAAATTTTGCGACTTGTGGAGATTCTATTTCAATTCTTTGTCTCAGGTTTGTGGTTGTTGGAGCGTCGATTTGCAATGGTATCATTTTATCGATTTTTGTGATTTCGAGTTTTATGATTGCGTCGGTTCTCCATCCGTCCATTACTGCGAGCGGTACGAATGTAACATCGTATCCTTCATCAATTGTTACCCAATCTTCTGCGTATCCGTTAGCAGTTGCTGGATTAGGTTGAACATCGCGTAGATATCGGCGTTGTTGTTTTGCGGCGATGCGATGTGCGGCGCCGTTTGGAATAAGGTGTTGCGATGTGATTTCTTTGAAGTCATTCCGTTTGGACAATTCTTGTAACAATAAATTACGTCCTTCTTTTTCCAATACCCAACCTTGCACACCTGAACTTAAAATCGGTATTGGCTGTAGATATTGATGACCGCGAACCAACCAATCCGGACGTGAAAGCGAAACAATACGAATAGAATATGATTCGTTAGCGAAAGACGGATGCAAAAATCGGTCAACAATATCAGCAACAGCGAGTTGAACGTTTTTTGTGTTGTAAACGTAGAGTTTGTCCGGTTCAACAGTGAGAATTCCAAATGGTGCAGTATGCCAGACTTTTGTACCAGTTTGTCTGAGTATCCAATCGACAATAGTTTGTTCGGGTTGGGATCCTTCTGTAAATTTTCGACCTTTTGTGTATGGAGTTATGTCGTATTCCCGCCAAATTTGTTCAGCATCTTTGGGAATTTCGCGTAATTGATTCGAGATTCTCGCAATACGGTTACCAAGAACCGGATCGGCTGTTCCGATTGGAATAGTTGTGTTTACGGCAGCGGTTAAATTTACAGTTAAATTCGCAGCAGGTATAGGTGTGGTTGAAGTTGATGAAGCAGCGGGAGGAATAAATTGTGTCTCCTCCGACAACAATACACTCAAAAAACAAAAAAGCAACACAGACAAATTCAGCACAATATAAAATCGTTTCAATAATAACATTTCAAAAAAGCCTCGCATTTGTTAGGTAGTAAATTGGATCAATTTTTGATCCGGAAATTGTAAAACTGTAATTGCGTCGCAATTGATGCCCATATTCAAAATCACACATATACTGTTCGTACTATAAATTGCGTGACTCAATAGCGTAAAAGCCTGCTTTCCGATAGGTAAGCAGGCGGCGGTAAAGGAAAATTCAAGTGTGAACAGTTTAAAAGATCATTGATTGGGATTTTAATGATTTTACAAAAATCGTTCAAGTGCAATTTTTATAAATATTTTTCCTCTAAACAAAGATAGTATGCGGTTGAATGATTACGGTTTATTGGTCTTTTCGCAAAACACAGCCGGTTGACAACTCTGATCGCATTAACTCTGTACAACGGCTACATGTTATACAGGCTTGTTTTGAATCCATTTTTCCAGTTGCCAAAATCTCGCGCGGCGCATTCGGATACGCAAAACTGTTTCGACCTTGCCCAAATAAAGTTGCCCAGCCGTTGCCCACAACACCCGCCGCCACCCTTGGCACAAGATATCGCAACCACGCCGTTCCCGCGCCTATCATTGGCAAATCCGGTTGTGAAAATTGCAATCCCTTCACTATCTCAATAAATCTTACAACCCCAATCAATGGATTCTCATCATAACCCTTCGTTCCTCGAACCGGAGTTGCATAAGGACGGTTGTAATGCGGATTGAAATACGGATTGCCTATCGTCAAATTCAACAAC
>JAITDV010000647.1 GCA_031282385.1 Planctomycetaceae bacterium
TCCGAGAATTTCCTTAAAACCTTGCAAATATTAGACCTTTTCTCTAACCTAAAAATACATCAACGCAACAAAAAATCTACAACGAAAAACCGCCTTTAACTCTTCCGAGACCACCCCTAACCCCTCCGAAGGAGGGGAATAAGAAGATGCCTCCGAAGGAGGGGAATAAGAAGACGCCTCCGAGTGAGGGGAATAAGAAGACGCCTCCGAGTGAGGCGAATAAGAAGACGCCTCCGAGTGAGGCGAATAAGGAGACGCCTCCGAGAGAGGCGAATAATTCCCCTCCTTCGGAGGGGTCAGGGGTGGTCTCCTACAGGTTAGCGAAAAGGTCTATTTCAATTAAAACATTGATCTAAATGATACAAATATGATTTATTCAGTGTAATGTTTTTTTAATTTTAATTTTAATTTGCAATAGAAAATGATGATTATTGATGGTAAAAAAATTGCGGCGGAGATTCGTCGTGAGATTGGTGAGGATGTTGCGCGATTTAGGTCGCGTTATGGAATTTCTCCGGTTTTGGCGGCGATTATTGTTGGCGATGATCCGGCTAGTAAAATTTATGTTCGCAATAAAGAAAAAGGTTGCAGTGAAGTTGGGATAGAGAGCCGAATCTTGCAATTGGATAAAACAATAACAACTACAGGTTTGTTGGAAGAGATAGATCGTTTGAACAAAGATTCACGAGTACACGGAATTTTGGTTCAACGTCCGTTGCCGAATAATTGTAACGAAAATCAGATTTTGGATGCGGTTGATCCGTGCAAGGATGTTGATTCGTTTCATCCTGAAAATGTGGGATTAGTTTCGCAAGGTCGCCCGCGATTTATTCCTTGTACTCCGTTTGGGATACAGGAGTTATTGTTGCGAAGCGGAATTGAGACGAGTGGCAAAAATGCGGTGATTGTAGGTCGGAGTAATATTGTCGGCAAGCCGATGGGATTAATGTTATTACAACAAACTAAATGCGGTAACGCAACTGTTACGATAACGCATTCACGTACAAAAAATCTTGCGGATATAACGAGCCGTGCTGATATTTTGATTGCTGCGATTGGCGTACCTAATTTTGTAACAACGAATATGGTTGGTCGAGGTGCGGTAGTTATTGATGTTGGGATAAACCGTTTACCGGACGGGAAAATTTGTGGCGATGTAGATTTTGACAACGTGAAAGAAATCGCGTCAGCAATAACACCCGTACCAGGCGGCGTAGGTCCTTTGACAGTAACAATGTTATTACGCAATACTCTTACGGCGGCACAATTACTAGTTGGTAATTACAAGCAGGTCGGGTATTGACGTAATTGTGGAGACTTTAAACTGCTGTGTTCACTTTTTAATTTTCGTAATTTCAACTTAATTTAATTTAACTAAACTCTAACTCAAACTAAACCAAATTTTAATCATGTCAGAAACTAAACGGCTTTTTAATTTTTCGGCGGGACCGGCGGTGTTGCCTGTTCCGGTGCTTGAAAAGGCTCAAAAGGATTTACTTTGTTTACCGGGTGCAGGGGCGTCGGTTATGGAAATTTCACATCGGTCAAAAGAGTTTGAACCGATAATTCAAGGCGCTGGAACAAATATTCGTAAATTGCTGAATATTCCTGATTCTTACGATGTACTTTTTGTTCAAGGCGGTGCGCTTTTGCAATTTGCAATGATTCCGATGAATTTGCTTACAGGCAAAACGGCGGATTATGTTGTTACCGGCTCGTGGTCAAAAAAGGCATTGTCAGAAGCAAAATTGCTCGGCAACACGCGGACGATTTGGGATGGCAATGATACCGGATACCGTAGAAAACCCAGCGATGACGAACTCAAAATTGCAGACGATTCAGCTTATGTTTATATTTGTTCAAACGAAACTATTGAAGGCGTTCAATATCAAGTTTTTCCTAATACAAATACAATTCCATTGGTATGTGATGCGTCGTCTGATATTTTTTGCCGACCGATAGACGTTACGAAATTCGGACTTATTTACGCTTGTGCACAAAAAAATCTTGGTCCTGCCGGAGTAACGGTAATAATAATTCGCCGTGATTTGTTGGAACGTTCTGCTCACAATATTCCATCGTTACTGAATTATAAAAAAATTTCAGAAGCTGCGTCAATGTTAAATACGCCGCCTTGTTTTGCTATTTATATTGTTAAACTTGTTACAGATTGGTTACTGAACGATATTGGCGGTCTTGACAAGATGCACGCAATCAACAAAGAAAAAGCTGCGTTGATTTATTCGGTCATCGACGAATCGAATGGTTATTACAAAACGCATGCTGACAAAAAATTCCGTTCAATAATGAATATTCCGTTCAGATTACCTTCGGACGAGTTAGACAAAAAATTTCTCAACGACGCAAAAAATATTGGACTGATGACGTTGGCGGGACATCGAAGTGTAGGCGGATTGCGAGCGTCAATTTACAACGCAATGCCGCGTGAAGGTGTTGTTACGTTGAGAGATTTTATGCTCGATTTCGCAAAAAATAATCCAAACAACAGACTCGGATAAACTGCTCGTACTATAAATTGCCTGACTCAGTAGCGTAAAAGCCTGCTTTCCGATAGGTAAGCAGGCGGCGGTAAAAGGAAATTCAAGTGTGGACAGTTTAAAATAGTTGCCAACTACTCAGTTTAATGTGAAATTTCTCCGTAAAAATCGCTAAGAATCAGCGTAAAAAAATAGACCTTTTCTCTAACCTAAAAATACATCAACGCAACAAAAAACCTACAACGAAAAACCGCCTTTAACTCCTCAGAGACCACCCCTACCCCCTCCGAAGGAGGGGAATAAGAATACGCCTCCGATGGAGGCGAATAAGAAGAAACATCCGAGTGAGGCGAATAAGGAGACGCCTCCTTCGGAGGTGAATATTCCCCTCCTTCGGAGGGGTCAGGGGTGGTC
>JAITDV010000098.1 GCA_031282385.1 Planctomycetaceae bacterium
CCGAAGGAGGGGAATTTAATTCCCCTCCTTTGGAAGGGTTAGGGGTGGTTAAAAAAATGATAGTTTTAAGCGGTTACTGCGCTAAGCTAAAAAGAGACAAGCCTGAAGAGGAATTTGTAGTATCAATAAAATTATAGTCAAGAGGGGGGAAGTTATTGTTCATGATAACTATTCAGTGGCGGTCAAGAATATTCATTTTTGTAATATTTCAGTGGAATTTGTCGTATCTAGTCGTCCTTGAAAAAGTCTTTTTTTTGTTTTAATGTGAGCCAACTTGTTCGCGGCGAGTTCGTTTGAGCATCTGAATGGGGACTCCTTGTCAATTAATTTTGATAATATTGGCAAGGTTTTAAGGAAAATCACGGATAAAACAATAACTACATTGTAAATTACAACACTCAATTGCAACCAAATAAGCCCAGAATTTATAGCGCCAAATGACTTTTTCAGGGACAATTATCTATTCGGTCGGCAGCTCTACGCAAAAAAAATTTATAACAGGCGGCAACACAACGTAACGCAGTAACCGCTTAAAACTATCATTTTTTTATGCCCTTAAAAAATACCTATTTGCGGTTACAAGTATTTACAATACCATTATTTATAAACTACACCCAAAACAAAATTGTGTAAAAAATGATAAAATGAGTTTTTAGAAGTTCCCAATATTGTTGCGTATAATTTTTGTGTTTATTTGAATTTGTTGTGGGTATTGAATAGATTGGAATTGTTTGTATACTGCTCAAGCTATAAATTTCGGGACTCAAGAGCTTTCTTTCTGATAGGTAATCAAGCGGCGGTAAATGAAATTTAATGTGTGAATAGTTTGTTAAAATGCCAGTTATGTTGTATTTGAAATTTGAAAGGATATTAAAAATGAAACGAGTGATTTTTTTTGTGTTAGTGTTTTTGTTTGCGGTTGATTGTTTTTCGACGGAGATTGACTGGCAGGCGTTTCTTGCAAAACAGGATCCGGTGTGGGTAAAGTTGCCGGAGAAATTTGATCACGGTGCTTTTCTCGGCAACGGTTTACTTGGCACAACGATTTTTAAAGATTCACCACAACAACTACGATTTGAAATCGGTCGATCTGATGTTACTGATCATCGTTTTGATAATGCGCGTTTACCGATAGGCGGAATAATATTGCGGACGGCAGGAAAAATTCAATCGGGTAATTTGCGAACTGATCTCTGGAACGCTGAAGTCCGCGGTGAAATTGTTACGGACAAAGGCACAATTAAATTTCGCGCAATCAATCATACTGAAGAAATTGTGTTGCTTGCTGATTTTGAGTTTACTGGTGAAGAGAAAAACGCGGCATTTCAATGGGAACCCAAAAAAGCTGAAACGGGACGCACCGCAACTAAAATTGAACCAAATCCTCAACCCGGAATCGCGCAAAATGAAAACATTAATTACTGTGAACAAAAACGAATTGCCGGAGGTTCATTTACGACCGCATGGTATGTTGGCAATGATAATAGTAGCAACAATAACGATGGAATTAGAAAGCGATTGACACTTACTGTTGCTGACAAATTTCCTGTTGCTGATTCGAAGCTGGAAGCGTTGGAAACTGTTAAGCGTGTTGTAGGAGTTCCGATTGCAAATCTTGAAAAATCTCATCGCGAATGGTGGCACAATTATTATCCTCAAAGTTTTGTATCCGTTCCTGATTCGCAAATTGAAGGTTTTTATTGGAACCAAATTTATAAACTCGCATCCGCAACACGGCGTGAAAGAATGGTTATTGATTTACTTGGACCTTGGTATCGAAATACAGGTTGGCCTCGGATATGGTGGAATTTGAATATTCAAATAGCGTATTCGCCGGTTTATACCGCAAACCGTCTTGAGCTTGGCGAATCTTTTACAAGATTCATTGACGCCAAACGTAACAACTTTGTAAAAAACGCAAAAGACATCTGGAAGTTCGACGATTGCGCAACTGTTCCGCACACAACTGACTACGAAGGATTACGCGGTAACGGTACTCTTGCGCCGGATAAATATATTAATCCGGGTGATTTCACTTGGGCGTTGCATCTTTATTGGCAACAGTATCGTTTTTCGATGGATGATTCACTTGTTATGGATCACAAAAAGCACGCGTTTTATCCGTTGCTTAAACAAAGTGTCAATTTGTACTCAAAGTTGTTAAAGAAAGGTGATGATGGCAAGTTACATTTACCGGTAATGCATTCACCTGAATATGGAGACGATGCGGACAATAATTATAATTTATCTTTATTACGTTGGGCTTGTGAGACGTTGCTTTATTTGGATGATCGTTATCAATTTAACGATTCAATGCGTCCAAGTTGGGAGGATATTTTGCGTGATCTTGTTGAGTATCAGCAAGATGAAAATGGTTTCCGTATTGGACGCAATCAATCTTTTAAACATTCACATCGACATTGGTCTCATCTTTTGATGGTTTGGCCATTGCATATTCTTTCAACAGAGCAAGCCGAGAACAAAGAAATAATTGAAAGATCAATTAAACATTGGTTGACGGTTGGAGGCGGCAAAGGCATCAATGGTTGGTCGCTTGCGGCGGCGGCGTCAATGTATTCGTATCTTGGCGATGGCGACAATGCGTTGCGTTGTTTGCGGGCGCATCACAACTCGAAAGTGTCCGTAATGCCAAATACTCAATACATAGAAGGGTCGCCAGTGATTGAATGTTCACTTGTTGCGGCGGAGTCGCTTCAAGAGATGTTGCTTCAGAGTTGGGGCAATGTAATACGTGTATTTCCAGCGGTGCCGGCAGAATGGAAAGAAGCGGCGTTTAGTGATTTGAGAGCGGAAGGCGCGTTTCTTATCACTGCGGTACGAAAGAACGGCAAAACAAATTGGGTAAAAGTTAAGAGTCTTGCAGGTGAACTTTGCAGAGTGAGTCCCAATTTTTCCGAACCGTTCAATTTGTCAGACTCTTCTGTGAGCATAAAAGAATTTCAAACCGGTGTATTTGAACTAGGATTAAAAGAAGGACAAGAAGTAATCTTATACACAAACAAAGACGATGTTGAAAAGATCGCCCCAACAAAAATTCCCGACAATAAAACAAATTTCTGGGGCGTAAAGTAAATGGTATCATTTCAATCAAATTACTCCAATCGAGTAAATTGTAATTATACTCATCACACGTGATTTTTCGGTTTAGACTAGTGTTTATCTTTGCCGTGTTCCTGAACTACATTTTGTCACTTGCGTCTTGTAAAGAAAAAACCGTAACCGTATTAAAAGTGCGAGCAGTTCAAAATCAAATTTCATTTATTGATGCCAAATAATCCTGTTCAAATTGGTTCGATTCGGTGTGGAGTTGGCGAGCGATTTCTTTTGATTGCTGGACCGTGTGTACTTCAAGCGGAATTTAATTTTGAGATTGCGGAGGAACTTGTACGGTTGCGGGATGCTTATCAGATCAATGTTGTTTTCAAAGGTTCTTTTGACAAGGCGAATCGGACGAGTATTGATTCTTATCGCGGCAGCGGTCTTGAGGCTGGAGTGAGTATGCTTGCGGAGATACGCAATAAATACAGTATTCCGGTAACAACGGATATTCATGAGTCGTATCAAGCGGCAGTTGTTGGCGAAGTATGTGAGCTTATTCAGATACCGGCTTTTTTGGCGAGACAAACTGATCTTTTAATTGCGGCAGCGCGAACGGGGAAGGCAGTCAATGTCAAAAAAGGTCAATTTATGTCGCCGGCAGATATGAAAAATGTTGTTCAAAAACTCAACAAGGCAGGTTGTGAAAATGTGTTGCTTTGTGAACGCGGAACTTTTTTTGGTTATGGTCGGTTGGTGAATGACATGAGCTCGCTTGTAACAATGCGTAGTTTTGGTACGCCGGTAGTTTTTGACGCAACACATAGCGTGCAAGAACCCGGAGGACTTGGTAACGCAACCGGCGGAAACAGAGAATTAGTCGAACCGCTTGCCCGCGCCGCAACCGCTGTAGGAATTGATGCGCTATTTCTCGAAACGCATCCAATTCCGCAAAAATCGCCAAGCGATAGCGCAAATATGATTCCGCTTAATCGATTGGAATCTTTAATAAAAACAGTTTTAGAAATCGATAAGTTGGTAAATTAACGGAACTTCTAAAAACTCATTTTGTCCGCGAATTTTCACGAATTTTTAGGAATTGAATAATTTGTGCAAATTCTTGGATATAATAGATTTATTGTCTAAACTTGTCAATCCTAAAATTTTGATAATTCTGCCCAAAAATAGATTAGACCTTTTCTCTAACCTAAAAATACATCAACGCAACAAAAAACCTACAACGAAAAACCGCCTTTAACTCCTCCGAGACCACCCCTAACCCCTCCGAAGGAGGGGAATTATTCGCC
>JAITDV010000107.1 GCA_031282385.1 Planctomycetaceae bacterium
TCCCGATGTGTTTCCGTAAAACCTTGCTCATTGCGAACGTCCCAGTCAAGCAATTCAAAAAACTTGTCAATAAAATCGACACGAACATTCGATTCGTCATAGTCAACGCCTTTATATTGTGTAATATTTGACGCGAATAAATCAACTAGTTTTCGCAATGAATTTAATTTATCGGGATCAACACTCATGGAAGTTTTGGCGTTACATGAAAAAATAAATTTGTTTTTTTTCGATAGCAGGCGGCAACACAGCGCAGCACAGTAACCGCTTAAAACTATCATATTTTTAACCACCCCTAACCCCTCCGAAGGAGGGGAATAAGAAGACGCATCCGAGTGAGGCGAATAATTCCCCTCCTTCGGAGGGGTCAGGGGTGGTTTCCTACAGGTTATCGAAAAGGTCTACTGTTCACACTTGAATTTTCATTTACCTTCGCCTGCTTACTTATCGGAAAACAGGTTTTTACGCTTTTGAGTCACGCAATTTATAGTATGAGTAGTATATTTTACAATTTTGGTTTGAGAATTGAGATGGCAAGCGGTGGGAAGAATGCTTCGATGGTTGCGGGGCGACCGTGTGTGCTTTCGTTTGTGGCTTGTATTCCGGGTCCGTTTCCAGAGTTACTTCCGCCGTAGAATACGGAGTCGCTGCTGAAAATTTCCTGATAATAACAATTGATCGGAACGCCGACTTTCATTGTTCTTGGTACCGGCGTGAAGTTACACAGAATGACGAGAAAATCTGGCCACTGTTTTGCCTTTCTTATGAAAGCAAATGTACTCACTTCCCAATTATGGCAATCAATCCACTCAAAACCTCCACCCTCAAAATCCAATTCATACAATGCCGGTTCATTTTTGTACATTCTATTTAGATCAGCAATACACGCTTGTAAACCTCTGTGCGGTTCCCATTGCAAGAGATGCCATTGTAAACTTTCGTCGAAGTTCCATTCGCTCCATTGCCCAAATTCACAACCCATGAATTGCAACTTTTTACCCGGATGCGTCCACATATAACTGTACAACAAACGTGCATTTGCAAATTTTTGCCACAAATCGCCCGGTACTTGATCCAAAATTGAACCTTTGCCATGAACAATTTCATCGTGCGAAATCGGCAACACAAAATTTTCATGGAACGCATAAATCAAACTGAACGTTAATTCATCATGATGAAATTTTCTGTGAACCGGATCATGTCTCATATATCTCAACGTGTCATTCATCCAACCCATATTCCACTTTAGAGAAAATCCTAATCCGCCGCAATAAGTCGGTCTTGATACGCCTGGCCACGCGGTTGATTCTTCTGCGATTGTGAGTACATTTGGGAACTGAATACCGACCTGTTCATTCATAAGTTTTATGAATTCGATTGCTTTTAAATTTTCACGACCTCCGAATTCATTTGGTATCCAGTCACCGGGTTCACGGCTGTAATCGAGATACAACATCGACGCAACCGCATCGACACGCAATCCGTCAATATGATATTTGTCCAACCAGAAAATTGCATTTGAGATTAGAAAATTTCGTACTTCATTTCTTCCATAGTTGAAAATTAAAGTTCCCCAATCACGATGTTCGCCTTGACGCGGGTCGGCATGTTCGTAGAGTGCGGTGCCGTCAAATTGATGCAACCCGTGTCCGTCCCGCGGAAAATGTGCCGGCACCCAATCTACAATTACGCCGATTCCTTTTTGATGACACAAATCAACAAGATACATAAAATCTTCAGGTGAACCATATCGGCTTGTTGTTGCATAGTAACCGATGATCTGATAACCCCAACTTGCAGAAAGCGGATGCTCCGATATCGGCAAAAATTCAATATGCGTATAACCCATCTCAAGAACATACTCAATTAACTTGTCCGCAATCTCCCTGTAAGTCAACCAACGATGCGGTACATCCGACGGACGTTGCCATGAACCAATATGAACTTCGTAAATTGAAATTGGCTTGTGTTGCCAGTCAAAATTTTTCCGTTTGTTGAGCCATTCAGCGTCGTTCCATTGAAACCGATCAAGATTAACAACCCGCGAAGCTGTACAAGGCGGCACTTCTGCAAAAAATTCAAACGGGTCAGATTTCTCACTGTAATATTCCCCATTGCGGATGGCGAATTTGTAAATCTCGCCTTCCTCGATGTTGGGCAAGAATATTTCCCAGAATCCTGACGGAATATGTTTGCACATCGGGTTTGCAGTTTCGTTCCAATTGTTAAATTCTCCAATAACGCTGACACTTGTCGCGTTCGGCGCCCATACGGCGAAATTTACGCCTTTAACGCCGTTGATTTCCCGAATATGCGCTCCAAGTTTTTCGTAACTTTTCCAATGATTTCCTTCGCCAAGTAAATGAAGGTCATAATCAGTTAAAAA
The DNA here is from genome assembly GCA_031282385.1 of Planctomycetaceae bacterium. Classification (GTDB taxonomy): domain Bacteria; phylum Planctomycetota; class Planctomycetia; order Pirellulales; family Thermoguttaceae; genus WRKP01. Next base: position 2,387 of record JAITDV010000107.1, read on the forward strand.
ATTTTCGTACTGATTTGTGTTTTTTTTGTTTGGTGTAGTTGTTTCGGCGGTGTTTTTTTCAATTGGTTTAATTGGGGTTGTATTAGACATTTTTTGTCCTTTATATTTTTTAGATTTATTTGACAATCTTAAACTGTTTACATTTAATTTTTCTTTACCACCGCCTGCTTACCTATCGGAAGCAGGCTTTTACGCTCTTGAGTCGCACAATTTACCGTACAAACAGTATGACAGTATGATTGTCTTTCTAATCAGCATGGAGCAATTATATTCAAATTGTTCACAATTGAAATTTCGGTTTTTGAGTTATGTTTATTTTGTAAAGTTTTCAGAGTTATTTGTCATTTTTGTCTCTTAAAAAAAGAAAACCGAATATAAAATTGTGAAGAACTATAATCAACGAAATCTGCTACGCCGCATCTTCCGAGTTGGTAGCATACAAAAAAAACATATTTTTGGCAAGACGAATATTGAGAATCCGGCAAGCAAAAGAATCGGGAAATTCTAACGGATGTTCCTTTTTATGTTGACCGGACTTTATGCGTTAAGTCTATTGAC
>JAITDV010000153.1 GCA_031282385.1 Planctomycetaceae bacterium
AACATTGACCGGCGGCGCAAATGGTCTTTGCAAACGTGTAGGAATGACAAACTTCGGAATTTGGGGCGCTTTTGGTTCTCGTGATGGCGAAGATTCAGGCGGATTATAAATCGACACAAAAAATATCGTATTAAAACGAATCAGCATTCCAACAATCGAAACAATATATTGTACTCATCATTCTTGATTTTTTGGTTTTTGGGTTTTTAGATAGTATCCAAGTTTGTCGTGTCTCCAAAGTCCATATTGACATTGACAACACCTAAAAAAAGAAAACCTAATGTTAAAGAATAAAGAATGATGAATGAGAACGCACCTTAAAATTTAGCCTGTACCGGTTAATAAAATTTCAAGTGTTAGCAGATTAAAATCAAATTTGTTTTATTGTTATTTTGCGGATTCATAATTTTCAATTTGGAGAATTTTAAACTGTTCGTACTATAAATTACGTGACTCAAAAGCGTAAAAGCCTGCTTTCCGATAGGTAAGCAGGCGACGGTAAACAAAAATTCAAGTGTGAACAGTTTAAACAGTTCACACTTGAATTGTCGGTAAGCTTGTGTAGGTTTACCTGATTGAGAACCTGCTTTAACGCAATTACGCCGTCGAAATTTAATGTGTGTTTTGTATAACAATTCTTTTGCCCGTGAAATTTTTATTGACTTACATTAAAAATTTTTTAGTGATAATTTATGAAAATTTCGTGGTAAATAGTTACAAAAAATTCTCTTTAACAATTTCAAAAAAACATGAAAAAAATTTACATTGTTGTATTGTTGCTGTGTGGTTTATTTGTTTGTGGTTGTGGTCAATCGGGACTTAAAGGTTTGGTAAGTTGTTCAGGAGTTGTTCTCAAAGATGGTAAACCTGTTGAGGGCGTAACCGTAACATTTATTCCAACCTCAACCGCTTCCGAATCACGCGGCGCAAGTGCAGAAACCGACCCAAACGGCAGATTTCAAGTTACGACGTTGCAATGGCGAGGAATATTGCCTGGTCAATATCAGGTAACATTATCGAAACGTGTTACCGAAATAAATCCGGGACAAGAATCGGTACCGGATAATTATAAAGCGGTTACTTACATTGAACAAATGGGCAAGTACGCCGATCCCAAAGAATCAGGTCTAACCGCCGACGTCCCAAATTCAGGAAACAAAAACTTAAAATTTGAAATAAAATAATTTAAGAGTAACTTCTATACTGTTCATACTATAAATTGCGTGAATCAAGAGCGTAAAAGCCTGCTTTCCGATAGGTAAGCAGGCGAAGGTAAACGAAACTTAAAGCGTGAACAGTTTAAAAATTCATTTTGTCCACTAATTTTCACGAATTAAATAATTTGTGCAACTTCGTGGATAAATAAATTTATTGTCTAAACTTGTCAACCCTGAAATTTTTGATAATTCTGTAAAAAAATTAGTTTTTAGAAGTTGCATTAAGAGGTGCTTCTAAGCCGTTCACACTTTAAATTCGTTTACCAACGCAACTATTCATTTCGTATGTTTTTTATCGGTAACAATTCTGTCACCTATACTGTTCGTACTATAAAATTGCGTAACTCGAGATCGCCGAAACCTGCATTCCGATAGCTAGGCAGGTGGCGGCAAAGGAAATTTAAAGTGTGAACTGTTTAAAACTGCGTTTGGTGATTATTGTAATTTTTCAAAAAAATTAACAAATTAGCATAATTTTCAGAATTTAATGATAATTTTTTTATTTGTAAATTCTGAATTTTTTTGTCCATTCTGTCAGCAATCTCGTCTGCCATGCGTTTCTTTCTCCTAACCTTTAAACAATTGATTGCAGGCGTCCCGTGATTGAAAGTTACCGAAGCGGTAATTGACAAATATTAATTCAATTGATAATATTTACAAAATACGAATTATGCGGAGTTGCTTTCGTGTTTTAAGCTGTTCGCATTTTCAATTTCATGATTCGAGAGCGTAAGAGCTTACTTTTCGATAATGTAAGCAGGCGGCGGTAAATGAAAATTAAAGTGTGAACAGTTTAAAAGCGCATTTTGGAAATCAATCTGAATTTAAGTTATTGGATTTTCTACGATGTGTTTTGTGTAGTTTGTAGATTTGGTTGGCTGTTGTTTGGAGGTAACCGCTTTGTTTTGCCGACGGGATTTTTTTGAAGTGCCGGCGGATTGGCGGTGTGGGTTTCAACAAATTTTTTTGTAAGAGATTTATGGTAAATGAATATAATATTCCGGATTTTTGGGAATGGATTGGACCGGCAACATTGAATTGGTTTGGGGCGGTATCCATTTTTCTTGCGGCGGCGTTAGCGATTAGTGTTTTGCTTTGTTTGATAAGGTATGGATTTCACGGTGCATATATTCCGTTTATCAACGCGGCAGAACGTGCGCTTGCAAATTTGACGTCTTTTTCAATTGCGCGTACGTGGGCGGTTGCGCGTTTAACGATTATTGAGTCGTTGCGGGGTCGAGTTGTTTATGTGTTGGCATTATTTCTTGGGCTTCTTCTTTTTGCGGGTTGGTTTCTGGATCCGCGTGTTGAGGATCCGGCGAAAAGTTATCTTGCGTTTGTGTTGTTTTCGACAATGATACTTGTCATGTTGATGACACTTTTTCTTAGTTCGTTTAGTTTACCGACGGACATAAAAAACAAGACGATTTTTGCGGTTGTAACTAAACCGGTTCGCGGCAGTGAGATTGTTTTCGGGCGTATTATCGGTGTGTCAATTATTGGTACGATAGTTATTATTTTGATGGGTATTGCGAGTTATTTCTTTGTCATAAGTGAACTTCAGCATACGCATGTTCTTACGGAAAAATCTGATTTGACGCCTGTATCATTGAGTGCGGACAGCAATGAAGACGATCCCAAACGTGTTATTATACGGGGCAGGACACGTGCTGCTAATGGACATCGGCATGATGTGGAGATATTGGCAGACGGTACAATTGATGTTTCGGTTGTGAACGGACATAACCATAAGATTACGGCGGAGAAATCTGATTCGTTTACCCGTTACAATGTAAGTACGGCTCGTGGTTCGTTGCAGGCAAGAATTCCTATTTACGGCAAGTTAAGTTTTCGGGACGGCGACGGCAACGATACAAAAAAAGGAATTAATGTAGGACACGAATGGGAATATCGTTCATATATCGGCGGCAGAACAAGTGAAACGACAGCGAATGAAGAATCCGCAATTTTTCTTTTTAACAATCTAAGAGAATCAATGTTTCCGAAGTCAAAAGATTTATTTCAAAATGGTTTGCCGATAGAGATGACGGTTGGGGTATTTCGGACGGTGAAGGCAAATATTGAGAAGCCGGTTTATGCAAGTTTATCTGTTCGTAATCCGCAAACAGGATTGACGGTTGAGGTGATGACATTTGGTACGGAGGAGTCGATTACGAAATCGTTGATTATTCCTTGGAGTATCAGCGGTACGCCGCAGGTTATTCAACGTAAAGGACGCGTCGAAGGGAAATATTATGAGACGCCTAATAGTAAAGATGTGGAAACGCAACGTAATGATCCGGTATTGAATTCGCGTCGTCAATTTGATTTTTTCAAGGATTTTGTATCTGATGGTCAAGTTGAGATTTGGTTGAAGTGTATTGATCGTCATCAGTATATTGGAATTGCTCAAGCTGACTTGTACGTGCGTGCGAACAATGCGTCTGTTGAATTAAATTTTGTGAAAGGATTTTATTCAATTTGGATGCGGATGGTTATTGTTACGGCATTTGGTGTTTTATTTAGTACGTTTTTGAGTGGACCGATTGCGTTGTTGTCAACGATTGGAATTATGATTGCGGGTTTTTCCAAAGGATTTTTGATGCAAATAGGAATAGGCGACATTCTTGGTGGCGGTCCGTTTGAGTCGTTGTACAGGTTGATGATGCAGCAGAATATGGTAACAGATTTGCCAGTCGAGAATTATTCGACAACTTTTATTAAAACTGCTGATTTGATATATGAACGTATCTTTTTGTATCCAATAGGCAGAGCAATTCCTCCACTTTCAGATTATGGAATTTATGATCTGGCTCTTGTGTCGGGGTTCAATATAACAGCGGGTTGGATTGTGAATCATACGGTAATGACATTTGCTTATGCTGTACCGATTTTCTTTGTCTCTTATCTGATTTTAAGTAATCGTGAGTTGGCAAAATAATTGCCGGTCAACAACTATAAGGAAACTTCTAAAAACTCATTTTGTCCACGAATTTTCACGAAAGATCACAAATTAAATAATTCGTGCAACTTCGTGGCAATGGGCTGAAAGCCCGACATCATTAGCGTAGGACATCGCCATACGAAAATGATAACACAAAATTAGCCCTGAAATGGCGTAATCATTAAATCTTTTCGATAACCTGTAGGAACCCCCCCCTAATCCCTCCGAAGGAGGGGAATTATTCGCCTCCCTCGGAGGCGTCTTCTTATTCCCCTCCTTCGGAAGGGTTAGGGGGGGTCTCGGAGGAGTTAAAGGCGGTTTTTCGTTGTAGGTTTTTTGTTGCGTTGGTGTATTTTTAGGTTAGAAAAAAGGTCTATTAAATCTATGTGAGACGCAATGCATTGTGTTTTTGGGCATGTTAAATTGAGTTTTGATGTCGTCCTTTCAGGGGTTGAGTTATAGTGTATTCTTTCGTAGGGCGTTGCCTTACGCTATTGATTCAAGGCTTTCAGCCTTAGTTCAAAAAAACAAACACAAAAAAAACATTCCACTGAAATGTTATGAGTTATATGAAAGTTATAGTTGGCATAACCGGTGCGAGCGGCAGTATTTATGCGGTTTCATTATTTCGTGCGTTATTGCGGGCGGAGGTTGAGATTTATGGTGTTTGCAGTCAAACCGGTAAGGCAGTAATGCAAATGGAATGCGGAGTTGGTCAAGCGGATTTTCCGTTTGTGCAATGGAGTGAGCCGGATGATATGTTTGCGTCTATTGCGAGTGGTTCGGATTGTGCGGATGCGATGGTGATAGTACCGTGTTCGATGAATACGTTATCGTGTGTTGCATGCGGCATTTCAAATAATTTATTGCAACGTGCGGCGGCAGTAATTTTGAAGGAATCCCGCAAGTTAATAATCGTTCCGCGAGAAACGCCATTGAGTATCATTCAACTTGATTCAATGTTACAACTTGCCAAAGCTGGCGCAACAATCCTCCCCGCCGCTCCAGGATTCTACAAACAACCTCAATCTATCCAAGACCTTGTTAACTTTATAACAGAACGAATAATGATGCAAATCAATTTGTCAAAGTAATCAATATTTCATTGGCTATATCGTGTTGGCTATTGTGATTGTGAGTTGTTCGTGTTATTATTTTAGCGTTATTGAGTAGTTTACACTTTAAATTGCCGCCTTTATTTCTGTGTGCTTATTTTTCGGAAAGCGGTTTTTTATGTTTTTGAGTCTCACAAATTAAAGTACGGCTGTATATGTATTTGTGTTTGCTATGTTGGTGTTTTAATATTGATGCTGTTAGGATACGGGCGAAAGATTTTTTTCGCGGTTATGATTAGTTTAATAATTTTTGTTACAAAAAATGCAAGATATTTTTAGTGAGCTCAAGTGGCGCGGCTTAATTCATCAGACAACAGATGATGAAGGTTTATCGGCTTGGTTATTGGAGAAGTCGCGGACGATTTATGCGGGGTTTGATCCGACGGCGGATAGTCTTCATATCGGTCATTTGTTACCGTTGATGAATTTGCGTCGTTTTCAGATCGCCGGTCATCGACCAATTGCTTTAGCAGGCGGCGCAACAGGTACAATCGGCGATCCAAGCGGCAAAAGTGAAGAACGTAACTTGATAACCAAAGAACAAGTTGAATATAATATCAAATGCATTCAGAATCAGATTATCAAATTTCTCCGATTTGATCATTCTCCGACAGGTGCGTTGTTGGTGAACAATGCGGATTGGTTTTCGCAATTTTCTTATATTGATTTTTTGCGTGATGTTGGCAAGCATTTTTCTGTCAATGTTATGATGTCAAAAGATTCTATACGTCTGCGATTATCGAATTCTGAATCGGGATTGAGTTTTACGGAATTTAGTTATATGTTGATGCAGAGTTATGATTTTGTGCATTTGCGGCGGACGTACAATTGTGAGCTTCAAGTTGGCGGCAGTGATCAATGGGGCAATATAACAATAGGTTGTGATTTTGGACGGCGTATTGGCGGTTTTCAATTGCATGGAATAACTAGTCCGTTGGTAACTCGCAGCGACGGTAAAAAAATGGGCAAAACGGAATCAGGTGCAATTTGGCTTGATCCGATTAAGACTCCGCCGTATCAATTTTATCAATATTGGATCAATCTTGACGATGCGGATGTAGAAAAAATGTTGAAGATTTTTACGGACTTAAATTGTGAAGAAATTGAGTCTGTGATGGCTGAACATGTTGCGGAACCGAGCAATCGAACCGCACAAAAACGATTAGCGGAAGAATTTACGCGATTAGTGCATGGAGATGCGGCACTTGTTGCGGCTAGACGCGCAACTAATATTTTTTTTGGCGGTGAGATTTCGGATTTGAATGATGAACAATTGAGCTCTATTTTTTCGGATGTTCAGGGTAAGAAGTTATCAAGAGAAAAGTTGTTGGAAGGATTACCTATTATTGAAGCAATTTGCGAATGCGGATTGGCAACCTCAAAAGCCGAAGCAAGACGAACAATACAACAAGGCGGTGCTTACATTAACAATAAACAAATCACCGACGTAAACACAAAGCTAACTCTCGACTATCTTGCAAGCGAATCAATAATAGTTGTCCGAACCGGCAAGAAAAAATATGCATTGTTGCAGTTTAGTTGAACTAAACTGAGCTGAAGTTAATTCAATTATGGGAATATCAAACAATTCACACTTTAAATTTCATTTACCTTTGCCTGCTTACCTATCTGAAGGCTGGCGGTGATAAACGAAATTAGAGTGTGAACTGTTTAATGTCCTCGTCTTGCAAGGTTTTAAGAAAAATCTCGGATAAAACAATAACTATATTGCAAATTATAACTCTAAATTGCAACCAGATAAGCCCAGAATTTATAGCTCCAAATGACTTTTTCAGGGACAACTAGTTACTCTTTGGAGACATATTTTATATGTTGATAGTTTCCTTTCATATATTGCGGCATAACCGCCTGCTCCGTTTCTGTTCCCTAACATTAAACAGTTGTTTTGTTTTGGGATTGTTGGAATTTTGCGGTTGTTACAAAATTTCCATGTATGTCTGATACAGCTGTCAAATTGGCAGTTAATCTTAAAATGTTTTGTGTGGCTTAATTTGTTTAATTTGAATGAGTTATAAGCAAAGTTTTGTCATATTTTTTTTGGCATGTGAATTGCAGTAACGAAATAAACGTTAATACTAATTATGAGGAACTAGTATTGAGTTTTTTCAATGTTTGATTTTGAGCAATACATTGAGTTAATAATTTAAGTGTTGTTCAAATTGAACTAGCGGAGTTGTTCATATTGAACCGGCGGGTTTAATCGAGTGTAATTTTCAAGTTTACTCATACAATCGAATGTCTATATTTTATGCGATATTCGAGTTGTACAACAAACCCTAAAAAAAGTGAGGACAAATCAAATGGCTTTAGGCGAAAAAATTATTGGAATTGATCTTGGTACAACAAATTCTGTTGTTGCAGTTATGGAAGGTAAGGAATACAAAGTTATTCCGAATGCCGAAGGTAATCGGCTTACGCCTAGTGTGGTTGCGTTTACGGATAGTGGCGAGTATCTTGTTGGCGAACCTGCGCGGCGGCAGTCAGTAACTAACCCGACTCGAACTGTAGCTTCAATCAAACGTTTCATGGGACGCCGACATAACGAAGTTGCAACTGAAGAAAAAATGGTGCCGTACAAAGTTGTTGGCAGTGCAGATGAATATGTCAAAGTTGAAATTGATGGCAAACAACATACGCCGCCCGAAATTTCAGCAATGACATTGCGGAAATTAAAGGAAGCGGCGGAAGCATATCTTGGGCATCGGGTCAGCAAAGCAGTAATCACTGTACCGGCATATTTTAACGACGCACAACGTCAAGCAACAAAAGATGCGGGACAAATTGCCGGTCTGGAAGTCGCGCGAATAATAAACGAACCAACGGCAGCTTCACTTGCTTATGGTCTTGACAAGAATGTCAATCAAAAGATTGTGGTATTTGATTTGGGCGGCGGTACATTTGATGTTTCTTGTCTTGAGGTTGCGGATGGTGTTTTTCAAGTGTTGAGTACGAATGGCGATACTCATCTCGGCGGTGATGATTTTGACGAAGTGTTGATTAATCACGTTGCAGAACAATTCAAGTCTGAACACGGAATTGATCTCCGCAAAGACGCGATGGCATTGCAACGATTACAGGAAGCATGTGAAAAAGCAAAACGCGAACTTAGCTCAGCACAATCAACAGATATTAATTTGCCCTTTATAACAGCAGATCAAAACGGACCGAAACATTTGCAGAATAAATTAACACGGGCAAAATTTGAACAACTTACAGACCATCTTGTTGAACGTTGTCGAGGACCGGTGCTTCAAGCACTCAAAGATGCGAAGTTGTCGCCGTCAGATATAAACGAAGTGGTACTTGTCGGCGGGTCAACGCGAATTCCAAAAGTACAGGATATGGTTCGCGCAATATTCGGTAAAGAACCGCACAAAGGCGTGAATCCAGACGAAGTTGTTGCAGTCGGCGCTGCAATTCAGGGCGGTGTGCTTGCCGGTGAAGTGCGTGATGTTTTGCTCCTCGATGTAACGCCGTTGAGTCTGGGAATTGAGACGTTGGGCGGGATAATGACAAAGTTGGTTGAGCGCAATACGACAATTCCAACAGAGAAAAAACAAGTATTCAGTACGGCAGATGACAATCAAACCGCCGTAACAATTAAAGTATTTCAAGGTGAACGTGAGATTGCGGCACATAATCGGCTTCTTGGTCAATTTAATCTTGAAGGACTTCCGCCGGCACCGCGTGGAGTGCCGCAGATTGAAGTTTCTTTTGATATTGATGCAAACGGCATTTTGAATGTTTCCGCAAAGGATTTAGGAACGAAGAAAGAAACGAAAGTAAGAATTGAACAATCATCTGGACTTTC
>JAITDV010000299.1 GCA_031282385.1 Planctomycetaceae bacterium
CACCAAATGACTTTTTCAGGGACAACTAACTATTCAGTATTCAGTATTCAGTTGCGGGATTCAATTGTTTAGGAAAAGGGGTTAGGGAATAGGAACGAAGCAAACAAAAACGCAGCGTTCTAAAATAACCAACCCTTATTTATCCAATTTCCCTTAGTAACAAACAACGCCCAAAAAATGCGCCCTTATTTCCTTATTCTTTCGTTGGCAAATTTAAGACAATATCAAACAAAGCATAAGGGCACATTGGGGCAGGAATTTTGGGCTACTAAGAGTAATTTGGCAAATAAGGGTTGGATATTTTGGATATTAGAGTCGTTCAGAATATTGTGTTGTTCCGCGCGGAATTAAACTGTTCACACTTTAATTTCGTTTGCTGTCGCCTGCTTACCTATCGGAAAGCAGGCTTTTGCGTACTTGAGTCGCGCAATTTATAGTACGAACAGCATAGAATTGTTTTACAATTATCAGGTTTCTGGTGGAGTATTTGTATTGTTACCTCTTGGGAATGGGCGGCGTGAGTTACCGTTATTTTCGGGAGTGCCTGCTCCGGGTTTCCATGAATCGTTGTTTGGTCTGTACTCATTGTTGCCTCTTTCCCCGCGGCTGCCTCTTTCTCCACGACTGCCTCTTTCTCCGCGTTCACGTTCACCGCGTTGGGGTTGCAATTTTAGTTGTTTTGCCTCTTCCGTCAACTTTTCAACAATTGACTTTTGTTCCGGCGTTAGCAATGCCAATGCTTTTTCACGAACAACTTTTACCAATTCATCACGTTTTTTTGTCAACTCTTCGCGTTGTTTCTGCTCTTCTTCTCGTGTAGGGCGACCTTCGTTGCCGGATGGTTGGGTGAACAATTTGCGAAATTCTGCTTGAACTTCTTCGTCGAGTCCTTTTAATTTAGCCTTCTGTTCCTCGCTCAAATCAAGAAAATCAAAAGTACGTGAATTGATGATAAATCGAGATTCAAGTCCGCCGGCAACTTGAAATGGTAGGACTTTGAATTTTGCTTGTTGATCCGGCGTTAGTATTTCGTTAATTTTTTTCTTTGTTTCGGTTTGGTTTTTTGTGAATTCTTCAAAGAATTTTTTCGTATCTTCTTCGCTTGGTTGTGCGGGTCGTTCTTCGGTATTATTACCACCTCTTCTCATGCGTGGAAAGTTGGCGCGTTGTTCGTCAAAAATTTTCTGAAGTTTTTCGGTTTGCTCTTTGGTCAAGTTGAGATGTTTTTTCGCATTTTCATTCTGCAACAAAGCCCCAAGTCCTGTTCCGCCGCCGAAACCGAAACCGAAACCGCCGGGGGTACGACCGCCGCGATCACCGTCTCGATCTCTGGCATTTCGGTCGCGATCGTTTCGACCTCGATCGCGTCCTCGTCCGTCGCCGCCGTTTTGAGCAAGAATATCTGTAGCGGAAACAAACAAAAATCCCGATACAACCAATGCCCCCAACAAATACAAAATCGTCTTTTTCATAATTTTTTCTCCAAATTTTAATTCGAGTGAAATTTTAACTTGCCGTTTTCCTCTATGCTTTTTTCATATTTGAATTACATTTTAATTCGTGGGCTTACACGTTTAAGCCAACAATTATTCAAAATATGTTAAGTAATCCGGCAAAACCTAATTATATCCGCCATGCCGCAACAACCGTTGTTGGGCAATTGCAGGATATACTGTTCGTACTATAAATTGCGTGATTCAAGAACGTAAAAGCCTGCTTTCCGATAAGAAAGCAGGCAAATGTAAATGAAATTTAAGCGTGAACAGTTTAAATAACCTTGAACACAAAAAACATTTCTAGGTTTCGGAATTTTTATTTATAAAATTATTTCTTTGCATTTAATGGTTGAAATTAAATTAGATAACATAGAAAAATTTTAGGGGGATCACACGTTAAATTTCGTTTATTGCCGTCTGCTTACTTATCGGAAAGCAGGCTTTGACGTTCTTGAGTCACGCAAATTATAGTACGAACGATATAATTAATATAGTATGCAAATTGTACGGATCGTTTTTTGAAAAGTATAATTGACTTCGTAACTTCAAAAACAATTAAAGAAAACTTTTTAAATATGTCAATGATAGATATTATTTATGGTACGAAAATATTGGAGATGACGTATGAGTTACTTCGTGCGGCGGCGGTTGATAATTTGTTGCGGGTTGACACGAATGTTGTAATCAAGCCGAATCTTGTTGTTGCTAAACCGGCGAATGAAGGTGCAACAACACATATTGAAATTGTCGAAGGTATTATTCGTTTTTTGAAAGATTGTGGAGTTGTGAAGTTAGTTATTGCGGAAGGTTCGTGGCTTGGGGAAAATACTGGACGTGCGGTTTCGTGTTGCGGGTATGATGTGTTGGTCAAACGTTACGGTTTGAAATTTATTGATACCAAAAAAGACAAGGTTGTCAAAAAAAATATGCACGGTTTAGAACTCGGTATTTGCGCAACGTTTTTTGAAAATGATTTCCTGATTAATGTTCCGGTTTTAAAAGGGCATTGTCAAACTAAGATTACCTGTTGTCTGAAAAATCTGAAAGGTTGTATTCCTGACAGTGAGAAACGACATTATCATAACATCGGTTTGCACAAACCGATTGCCGTGTTGAACACAATTCTAAAGCCGAATCTGCATGTTATTGACGGTATTTGTGGCGATCCGACATTTGAAGAAGGCGGCAATCCTGTGGCTGCAAATCGGATTTTGATTGGATTTGATCCGGTATTACTTGATTCGTATTGTGCGGGATTGATTGGATATTTGCCTGATGAAATTGGCTATATTCGTTACGCAAAAGAATACAACGTAGGTAATTTGTTCAATGAGAACACAAAAATTCGCGAGTACCGAAAAGAAAACCGACCGCAAACTACAAGCCGGAATCAAAGCCAACTTGTTCAGGAATTGACGCAATTGATTGACGAGCGCAATGCGTGTTCGGCATGTTATGCGGCTTTGATTTTTGCACTCAATAAGTCGGGCATTAGGAATTTGGGCAAAAGAATTTCGGAAAAAATTAAAATCGGTCAAGATTTTCGTAACGAAAAAGCAACTGGACTTGGAATAGGCGATTGTACCAAAGGTTGCCGACACAATGTTGCCGGTTGTCCGCCGTCTGCTATTGACATTATTCAGGTATTAAAACGAATGTGAACTAATTTCA
>JAITDV010000317.1 GCA_031282385.1 Planctomycetaceae bacterium
CTGTTGTGTTGCGGATGAACCGCATCAACAAAATAAAAAACTTCGGTTTCGTCGGCTTTTTTACGGAGTTTTCTGAATTTTTTAACCCATTCAAGTTGTGCTTTACGGTCGGCTTTACCAGGTGAAGGTTTCGGTTTCTTATACACAAATTTCAACTCATGTAACAATTTCGTCATACCGGCGACCGAATACTCCACGTTGAATGTAGTATATACGTATGCGATGATCGGTTTAACATCAAGATAAATAGTTTTAAATTGTTTATACTTTAAATTCCTTTACCGCCGCCTGCTTTCCAATAGGTAAGCAGGCAGCAGTAAATGAAAATTCAAGTATGACCAGTTGTATAAATTGATCGTATATCGTCACCTGTTATTGTCAAATTGCCATGTATGTTTTACTGCGATTGTGATTGTCGTTGTACATAATTTATTTTTTCCGTCTGTGAAATTATACGTATTTTGTCATAATCCAATCTGTAAAACGTGGAAAGAAACGGTTTAAATAATCCAAGATTACCGCTTGAAAATATGGAATGATTTTATGTTTTCCACGTTTCATGGCGTTGACAATTCTTCCTGCAACATACTCCGGCGTCACTGCTGTATGAATTGGCATTGACGGTGCGCTGCTTGATTGATACAGCACATCAAAAAATTCTGTTGCAGTTGTTCCAGGGCAAACCGTCAACACATCTATTCCATGTTGTTTTAATTCCGCCCGCATCGTTTCTGATAAACCATTGACCGCAAATTTCGCCGCCCCATAAACGCCATAATGCGGCACCCCGCGTAACCCTACAATCGAACTCAAATTGATTATCATCGGATAAATTTTAAGTTTCTTATTCACTTCCGACGCCGCCGACTCTTTGAGCAACGGAATAGCTAATTGAGTCATCTCAAATAGCGAAAAAAAATTCACCTCAAAAATCCATCGCAACGTGTCCCGTTTCGTTGCCTCAATCAAAGATGTTGCTCCAACACCGGCGTTGTTGATCAAAATATCAAGTCCGCCCAACTTATCACGTACCGTTTCAATAATCTGTCCTCTAACAGCTTCATCTGTAATGTCTCCAACAACAGAAATAATTTTTTTTATTCCATTTGTCGGAGAATAATCGTTATAATCATCTTGAATTTTTGCAACGATTTCGTTGAGTCTGTCGCCGCGCCGCGCCGTTATCACCATGTCAACTCCCTCTTTCGCAAGCTCACCCACAAGTGCAGCTCCTATTCCAGAAGACGCGCCGGTGATTATTACTTTACTTCCTGTCAATATTCGTTTCATTTTTTGTAACAATATTTCTTGTAACTGTTCAGTTGAATGTACATACTGTTCGTACTATAAATTGCGGGACTCAAGAGCGTAAAAGCCTGCTTTCCGATAGGTAAACAGGCAAAGGTAAAGGAAATTTAAAGTGTGAACAGTTTAAAATTGGTTAAAATCGACGTAAATAAATAATCGTTTTTTCTGTCCGTTAATGAATATTCTAACACACGAGAAACAAACGGTAATTCCACGTCAATTTCCATGAGATGAATTATAATCAAATTTTTTCATTTGTCGCTTAAACAAAAAATGAAAAAATTTTTGCCCACAAAAATAATATCACGATTGAATGGTTCTGTTTTTCAAAAAGTATATTCAAAAAATGCTTCTATTTGCGAGCTGTCCTCTTGACGGTATGGAAAAAAGATGTAACTTACTGCATCCGTATTTTTTGGTGTCAAATAAAAGTACCCTTTACAAAACAATAGAAAAATTGCAACTCTATATTATTATGATAACAGATTATTACAAAAAAACAAAACCGACATTAATAGGAACATACGCAATAACAGTTATTTTGATTGTGTTGGCGATGTTTTTGAGGTTTTACAAACTTGGCGAGTGGTCGTTTTATCCTGATGAGGTAGCGACACAATGTGAAGTACAAAATCTTTTTGATCATTCGAAGCATTCTCAGTTACCTGAGTCGGTAAAAGCTTATCCGGCTTACAATCCTGATCCTGAAAAATCTCAATTTTATCGGCTTCCTCGATTGATTTTTGTTGCTCATTTTGTTCATTGGCTTGATTATCGTTTATTTGGCAATGACGAGTGGGGTTCACGAGTTTTAATGGCGATAATGGGATCGTTGAGTGTTGGTATTGCATTTTTTTTAGGGCGCTCTTTATTTGGTTTTTCAGGCAGTCTTATTCTTTCTCTTTTGATTTTGTTATCACCAGAGCATGTTTACTACAGTCAATTCAGTCGATTTTATAGTCAGGGATTTTTATTAATTGAGATTATATTTTTGCTGGGAGCTTATGTTGCGGTCAAGAAATCGGTTGCTGCTGCTTGGGCGTTGGTACCAATATCGATACTTATGGTTTTTTCTCATTCTTTGTCTGGTCTTGTTTGGGGAATGCTTCTTGGCGGATTATTGGTTGATTTCTTTTTTTCCGGACAATCTGATTCAAATCAATCTAATATTAAAACAAAAGAAAAATTATTTTTATCAAAAATTCCGTACAAAGTTGTTTTTATTTTGTGTATTACTTCAATAGTTTTGTTGCTGATTTTTTTATTCCATATCATGCCGCTTGCGAAATCGTGGAATCATTATTATATGCCTGGTCGGGCATCGTCAGTAGATACTGTTTTAACATTTGCCGCTACTTTGGGACAATCCTATTTTCTTTTATGTGTTCCTGCATGGTTTTTTATGCTGTTTCATGTACGTAATATCGGTTGGGGGTATTGGTTGTTTTGTGCGTCGGCTTGCGGATTGGCAATTTTTTTACTTCCGCTTAAAATGGTTTTACTCCCATGGTATGCATTTCTTTTTGAGTTTCCGTTTTTTGTAATTCTTGCTTTATTCATTGACCGCATTGGTCAATTACTCGCTCAATCATTCAAACGGTACGGTTTGTATTGCGGTATTGTTTGGTGTTGTTTTATGGTTTCGCTCAACATTTTTGCATTAAAGAATTATTATAAAGATGGTGAACGTTACAATATTCGTGCTGCGTGTCAATACATCAACCAAAATTTGCAATCAGGCGATCTATTGCTTTGTAATGAATTTGTGGATGTTATTGACATCTATATTCAGGAAGACGGTACTCCGATCATGTTGCGAGAAAAAGATATGTTCAAATATTTGCAACAGGTTTTCAATGAAATCAAGAGAAATAATGATAAGAAATCTAATCATTCACGTTTTTGGATTATTATAGGACGTGAAAAGTTTTTTTTATTGGATAAAGAAACGCGTCATTGGATTAATAACTATTGTCAACACGAAGGCAGTTTTGGAAATTTTCGTTACAACACTCCGAAATATTTGGAAGTTTTTTTGTGTTCGCCAGGCAACGGCAAATGAAATTTAAAGTGTGAACAGTTGAAAACGTATGATAACTTCTGACCAAATTTAACATTTTGCCCAAAACATACAATTCGGTTTTTATTCTCAACTGCGATTGAAAATATTAGACTTTTAATTTAATAGACCTTTTCTCTAACCTAAAAATACATCAACGCAACAAAAAACCTACAACTATACTATTCGTACTATAAATTGCGTGACTCAAGAGCGTAAAAGCCTGCTTTCCGATAGGTAAGC
>JAITDV010000404.1 GCA_031282385.1 Planctomycetaceae bacterium
GAATGGAATTGGATGCTTTATTCTCTTGCTATCAAAATAATCGAATCGCTTTTGATTCAGAATTTCGTAAAAAAATGAAAATTTTACTGGGTGAAGATGAAAAAGATTACCTGCGTCATGAACGTTATATTGATTATTCTGTTACTTATTTTTATTATTGTATCACAAAAGATCGGCGTATTTTTTTAATGTATTTGAGAAGACATATTCGGGCATTTCTTGGTGAAAATAAACGTTGTGTTATTAAAGTCATTGTCAACGTTATAAAAAAATTTCAGACGAAATTTAAAACATCAAAATCAACAAATAACAATAATAATATTTAAAAACAATTTACAAACAGGAGAAAATGAATGAGTAACGATCAATTGGAATTAAACGGTTTACAAGATGCAATGTCTTCGTTGGCGCGAAGTATTGATGTTGTTCGTGAATACGAGTATCTCGAAGAAAAAGTACAAGAAGTTTTGCGGTCAGGAGTAATTCAGAATTTTGAAATTGCTTATGAGTCTTCTTGGAAACATATAAAACGTTGGTTGGAATTGAATCTTGGTTCCGACTCATTAACTCCCTTTTCGATCAAATTGCTCATTCGACGAGCAGCAGAATGTGAACTAATCACCGATAGCAATCTTTGGATGGAATTTCACAACGCCCGTAACAGCACTTCACATCTTTACTCTGAAAAAACGGCAAGAGAAGTGTTTGATAAAGCATTGGAATTTTTACCATACGGGTTAGATTTAATCACAAAATTAAAGGAACGATTATGATTGATATTTCAGAAAAAGAACTAAAAATAGTTTTGGATATTATCGTCAAACTTGCGCCGGATTGCGAAGTTCGGGTGTTCGGCTCAAGATTCAAAGGAACTGCTAAAAAATATTCAGATATCGATCTTGCTGTTGTCGGTACAGAAAAATTGGGGATCAAACGTCTAAGCGAATTAAAAGAAGCATTTGATGAATCCGATTTACCGTATCGAGTTGATGTCCTTGATTATAACGCCGTCAATGAAAATTTCAAAAAAAATATCGATAAAGGATATAAAACTATTTTTGTATCAAATATAAAATAAATAAGATTGACCATGAAATTGCGATTGATTTTTGATATATCTCCTATCGGTTTTACAACCGAAGTTACCGGCATTTCTCGTTTTACTATTGAAGTTTTACGCCGGCTTATCAATAGGAATATCTTTGATATTACACTAATTAGTCCCTACTGTTGTGAAGAAGATGCTCTACGCAATTATTACAACATAATAGGACAAAAAAATATTCCGTTTCAAAGTAAGGAAATAGAACATTATATTTTACCTTCTAAAAAACGTTCGAATTCTTTGTTTGGATATATGGAGGAAGTCGTCCACAATGTCATTCCTGAATCAAATTGGCTGGACTCTATGATTGAAAATGCACGAAAAATCAAACGTAAAATCATTCCGCCCAATCAGGCAACAATTGACCCCACATTAAAACGTCAACGATTTCCGTTATTAGAATATTTGATACGTAATTCAGACGCCTATTTTAGTCCTTATTATGCGATGATTAATGAAATCGACGTCAATCCTACTATCAAAAAATTACAGGTGATTCATGATCTGACCCCAATATTATTTCCTCACCTGTTTTCCAAAAACTGGTCTATTGAATGGGTTGCTTGGCACAACATCACACCGGATATGTACGTTCTAACAGATTCTCAATGTACCAAAAATGATTTGTTACGTCATTACCCGCATATTTCAGAAAACAACGTAACAACAATTTCACTTGGAGCGGATGAGTTTTTTTGCCCTTGTACAGACAGAATAAAAATCGAATCCGTATTAAAAAAATATGGTCTGTCAAAAAATACCAATTATATTTTGTCTGTGGCAACATTGGAAATACGGAAAAATTTCGATCATGTTATTCGTTCTTTTGCTATGTTCATCGAACAATATGGCGATCAATTTCCCAATTTAAATTTAGTTTTGACCGGTAAAAAAGGATGGTTGGACAAAAGAATTTATACTGTCTATAACCGATTAACACAAAAAATCAAAAAACGGATTATTTTTACCGGATACGTTGATGACACCGATTTACCATTTTTGTACAATGGTGCAGTTTGTTTCTGCTACATGTCCATTTATGAAGGTTTTGGTTTGCCACCACTGGAAGCAATGCAATGCGGTACTCCGGTAATTACGTCAAATACTTCGTCGTTGCCGGAAGTTGTCGGTGATGCCGGAATCATGCTTGATCCGTACAATGTTGAAGGTCTCGCCGATGCCTTTATGCAAGTTATTAGCAATGAAAATTTGCGACAAGAAATGATCGCAAAAGGTCTTGAACAAGCAAAAAAATTCAATTGGGACGATTGTGTTGATCTCATTGTAAAGAAAATAATTAACTGATATAATAACAGAACAAAAGTCATAAAAAATATAAAATTAAAATTTTACCCAGAAATCAAACAACAGAACAATTACCCAATCATTTTAAATAACAAATAAAGGAATAAAAAAAAATAACATCTTATGGCAAAACAGCTGAATAATGTTATTGGTAATATTTCAGTGGAATTTTCCCAAACGTATCCTAATCGTTTCCCCAAACCTTATTTTCAACCTGATTTTTCTGACGAAACCATTTAACAAAAAAACC
>JAITDV010000415.1 GCA_031282385.1 Planctomycetaceae bacterium
AAACGCGATCATCCGCAATCATTTTCGTATCACGCCTCATGGTTTGAAGGTTATCATGCTCTTGAGGATTATTTTACGAGATTATCGTACATTTTATCGCAAGGTCGGCAAATCAATCACGTTGTTGTTATTGAGCCGACAACAACAGCGTGGATGTATCAAGGAACTCCCGAACTTGGAAAAATCGGTCAATCGTTCACTGATTTTGTCAACGCTCTTGAGCACACTCACGCTGAATATGATTTAGCGTCGGAAGATATTATTAAACGTTTCGGAAAAGTTGACGGCAAGGAATTTATTATCAATCAGGCAAAATATGATTTGGTCATTATTCCGCCGAACACTGAAAATCTGAATGGTGCGACATTTGAGTTGTTGTCGCAATACCAACAGAATGGAGGTGAATTAATTTTTGTCGGCAAGTTACCAACGTTACTAGATGGTGTGCCGTTTCAAATGCCGATGATTTTTCAAAAAGAAGTTACTGTTGATGAAGCTGTTAATGCGGCAAAAGAACGAACCGCTGAAGACGGTTTAATTATCGAAACCGATAATAAACATATTTTTCATCATCGGCGAAGACTTGCGGATGGCGAAGTGCTATTTTTGTGTAACTCAAGTTTGACCGACAAATTTTATGTTGAGGTTAAAAAGAACGAGAATTATCTTTTTAACTTGTTTAATTATTGTAATGCACAAAATGGTGCAATATCGAGCTACCTATATCCTGGGAAAACGGAAACGAAAATTCCACTCGCTCCATCAGAAAGCTTGTTGTTAGTTTGCTCAAATGATGCGTTGATAAAACAACAACATACTCTGAATCCATCTTTTGAAAAGATAACAACTATGCCGATTCCAGAAACGAAAATTCGTCGTCTTGAAGATAATGTTTTGACGTTGGATTATGTTGATGTGAAGGTTGGCGGTGGAGAGCGGAAGGATATTTATACTTGGGCGGCAAATCGTTTTGTGTTTCAGAAACATGGAATGGGCGGCAATCCTTGGGATAGTCAGGTTCAGTTCAAAGATAAATTGATTACAAAAAAATTCCCCGACAACAGCGGATTCGAAGCAACTTATCATTTTACGTTGCAAGAATCCATTCCAAAAAATCTTGCAATTGTGATAGAACGTTCCGAGTTGTACAAAATTTATTGTAACGATAAAGAAGTCAAAGCGATTCCAAATACATGGTGGCTTGACAGATCGTTTGGTAAAATTGATTTATCAAATGTTGCAAAAGTCGGCGAAAACAATGTTAAAATTGTTGCGCAACCGATGACGATTGAACACGAACTCGAACCGGCGTATTTGCTTGGCGATTTTTCGTTGCAAAAATCCGACAAGGGATTTATTGTCGTCCCGCCGCAACCGTTATCGTGGGAAGCGAGCGAACAAACGAATGTTCTTAAACACAGCGAAGAAGTTGAACAAGTTTCGTGGCTTTCGGCGGGAGTTGGTTTTCGTGCGGATAAACCGGAATTAAATGATCGCGAGCCGACATTAGAATTTGATTTCGGTCAGGAACAAAAAATCGACGCGATTCGGATTTGGAATTACAATGAGCGAAATCTGAAACAACGCGGTGTGAAAACGGTTGAGATTACCGGTTTGGGTAAAATTGATTTACCGATTGGCGATGGTTCGGCTTACGAGTTATCGTTTGATTCACCGCAAACATTCAAAACGATTTCGTTCAAAATTCTCTCCAATCACAATGGTGTAACGTATCCGATTAAGGAAAACGAACAACCCAAAGACAACGGTTTTGTCGGACTTGCGGAAGTTCAATTTTTAACGAAGAAAGGCGATAAACTTATTCCGATTAAAAACGTTACGGTAAAAGCGTCGAGCGAACTTGCAATAGATTCTCATGATCGTAAGGCGAAATATCTTGTTAATGGTAACGGTTTAATTCAGGCGGAAGTTCAAGGTTGGAATCGTCGGGGAATGCCGTTTTACGCGGGCAAGGTTGAATATTCGCAAACGTTTAATGTTGACAATATTGATAGTTCAACAAAAAAATATTTTGTGAAACTTCCGTCAAGTCCAAAAGGTTGGTATGGTTCGACGGCGCAGATTGTTGTTAACGGTAAATCGGCGGGATTTGTTATTTCAGCGACTTGGCAAGTTGACGTTACGAAATTATTGAGTAACGGTAAAAATGAAATTTCGGTAATTGTTTTCGGAACGCCGAAGAATTTATTGGGTCCGCATCACGCCGGAGCGATGCGCGGCAGCGCGTGGCCAGGCAGTTTCCACCGCGCTCCCGAACACCAACCATCCGGCGCAAGTTACGACACGATTGATTACGGATTATTTGAACCATTTCAGTTATTTTATGTTGAGTAAGATGAATTTTCTGAATGGAACATTTGGTAACTCATTTTTGATCAAATAGAAACCGGAGTCAGAATATTTTTTGGCAATTAAAGTAGGGACGTGTGTTGCGTCCCTACGATTTTTGTTTAGATATTTTGAATTTGCAGGATTTGGAGTTTGTGAAATTTTTCTATTTATGTGAGGTTTTTTCCAAATTTCCTGCGGCTTGATTAACAAGAAAGGTCAAAATTTACATCTTGTCTAACCATAACCGACAACGAGATTACTTACCGACTTGCAACACGGCGCCGTTGTTACCAATATCTTTTGAGTGTCAGTTTCAACTTTCTCAAATTCTGTGACACTTGATTTACATGCTTACGATTGGCAATCAATGATCAATTTTGCTAACTAATATGGAAGTTTAGATTTATTTTGGCTTATAATTGAAAAATTATCAAATGAACGTTTGAAGCAACTTGCATATTGACGACAAATAGTTAAAGTTATTTGGGCAACTTCTAAAAACCTATTTTTGACGGAATTATCAAAGTTTTCAGGATTGACAAGTTTAGACAATAAATTTATTTTATCCACGAATTGACACAAAATTGCACAAATTATTTAATTCGTGATCTTTCGTGAAAATTAGTGGACAAAATGAGTTTTTAGAAGTTCCTTTAGATAGTTTAGTTTAGTTTAGTTTAGTTTATATTTTTTTTGTACTTAAATTTTCATTGACTGGTTTTATGCTATTGTTGGTGGATATGCGGGTGCGTTTTAGACGCGAGTTCAGATGAAAATACGGAATTTATTCGAGCGTTTTAATTATTGGTTTGGTACTCTTCGTCCGGTTCATGCGATATTTCTTTTGTATGTTATTCATGTATTGGTAGTTTTTTTATTTTTGAATTTACCGATATGTTGGCGTTCGGAGGTTTCGAGTGTTTCTGTTATAGACACGTTGGTGTTGGCGGTATCAGTGATTAGTACGTCGGCATTGACGCCTATCAATCCTGTAGAAGTTTACAATTTTTTCGGCGAAATAATAATTCTGATTGGAGTTCAGATGGGCGGGCTTGGTTATATGATAATTGGTTCTTATGCGATTCTTGCGTCTAAGGGACATGCTTCGGATAACCGCATTAATATTGGACGGGCAATTTTCTCAATGCCGTCAAAATTCAAATCAACCGTATTTTTGAAACATATTATTGCATTTACATTCTCAATTGAAGCAATCGGCACAATACTTCTTTGGCAAGCATTTACAGAAGCGAATGTTCCTAATCCTTTTTGGGCGGCTTTATTTCATTCGGTTACATCGTTTTGTACTGCAGGTTTTAGTACGTTTTCAGATAATCTTGTACAATTTGCAGGCAATATAAAAATTAACATTATCGTTACAACATTGAATTTACTTGGTGCAATTGGTTTTATTGTTCTTGAAGATTTTTCGCGGGCGTTGTACGGGGCAATAAATTATGAACCTGACGGCGATACAAATAACATCAAATTCAAAGCGACATTGACAACACGGATTATACTTGTTTCAACATTTGGAGCAGTATTGTTGGGAACGGTATTACTTTTTTTTGATGCGAATATTTCTGAGCTTTCGATTAAAGAACGTATTCTTGTTTCTTATTTTCAAACTGTATCGGCGTTGACGACGTCTGGTTTTTGTACGTATCCAATTGCCAAACTTTCTGCGGCGACGGCAATGATTATTATAATTTTTATGATGCTTGGGGCGTCGCCTTGCGGTACGGGCGGCGGACTCAAATGTACAACTTGGTCAGCCGCAATTGGAACGATATTAAGTTCGGTGCATGGTCGTGAGAATATTACGTTTTTTGGTTGTATTATTCCTCATGGTCGTATTAATGCGGCATTTGCGGCATTTGCGTTGTATTTGATTACGTTTTCGGTAGGGGCGTTTGCGTTATTGACGTTTGAGAATCATGATTTTGAATCTGTTGTTTTAGAGGTGGCTTCGGCGTTGAGTACGGTGGGGTTGAGTCGCGGAATTACACCGGAACTGACTATAGTAGGCAAGTTGATTATCATGATAATAATGTTTATGGGCAGGTTTGGTATTATTTCGTTTGCGTTGGTTGCTGTTGCGATTTACCATGACGAAATAACAACTCCGCCCGAAAATAATCAGAACAAAAAAATCCACGGCAAATCAAATAACAAAAAGAAAAAAGAAACCCCGCAACAAAATCAAACCAACTCCGAAACTTCTGATTTAGACGAATTTGTTTTATAACTGAACTTTTGCAAAATGATGTTTAACACTATAAATTTGAGTGTGAAATGTTTATCAAATTACTATTTTTTTGATGCATTATTGTAACAATAATTATGGTAACTTCTAAAAACTTATTTTTTGGAGTGAGAGTCCCCTACTTTATTTTTTTGTTTTGTTGCGGTATCATGTTCGCCCCTTTGCAATTTTGAGCTAGTTAAACTGTTTGCACCTTAATTTTTTTTGCGGGTTGTGCGGTTTTATTTATCGGCAAGCCCATTTCAACATTTTATTTTGCCGAATCCTAATGTGTGTTCGGTTTGCGGTTTGAGTTCGGTAATTTTGTCAATTTGCGACCATATGAATTGGCGGAATTTTTGATTGGGCTGTATTAAACCCTGAAACAAATTTAAATTTTATGTCGAAGATTTTGACGCTGGACAAACTGAAAGAGATAATTTCAACCCTTATTTCCACAAAAAAACGTGTGATTGCGCCGGTTTTAGCGGCGGGCAAGTATTTTTACCGTGAACTTTCTAATTCAAGCGAAGCGGTTCTTGAATCTTGGATCAAGCCAACGAGTTCTATCAAGGAGTTTTTCTTTCCGCAACACGAAAAGATTTGCAGTTATTGTTATACGGGCAAGGAGCTTGTTTTATCTGATGCGGAGTTATTTGTCGGCGAGCAAGTGATATTGGGGTCTCGCCCGTGTGAGGCGGCGTCTTTGCCGGTGTTGGACAAGGTGTTTGGATGGGATTTTCAAGATAGGTTTTTTCAAGAGCGGCGAGAACGAACAACAGTTATTACGTTAGCGTGTGAGCCGGATGATTTTTGTTTTTGTACTTCGGTGGGCTTATCGCCGGATACGGATTTGGGGTCGGATGCGGTATTGATTCCGTTGGGCGGCGGGGAATTTGAGGTGCGGGTGTTTACGGACAAAGGTTCGATGATTTTTGACGGCAAGGTAACAGAATCGGACAGAACCGGCAAGATTTCAAATAGACCTGAAATAAAATTTGACGCAAGTGAAGTGCAACGTTATCTTTTGGAGCATTTTGGCGATGAGGTATTTGATCGGTTGAGTTTACGTTGTCTTGGATGTGGGGCGTGTACTTATGTTTGTCCGACGTGTCATTGTTTTGACATTATAGATGAGGGCGGGGCGGCGAAGGGGGAAAGGGTTAAGAATTGGGATTCTTGTCAATTTGCGTTTTTTACTCTTCATGCGTCCGGTCATAATCCGCGGAGTAATCAATCGGCAAGACAGAGAAACCGGATACAACACAAATTCAGAATTTATCCTGATAAATTTGGTTCTATTTTGTGTACAGGATGTGGGAATTGTGCGCGAGAATGTTCGGTAACTTTGGGGGTGTTGCCATATATTGAGTTATTGGACAAGAAATCTAAAACGGCGGTTGCATCGTCTTGAGACAACTTCTATACTGTTCGCACTATAAATTGCGTGACTCAAAAGTGTAAAAACCTGCTTGCCGATAGGTAAACAGGCGGAGGTAAACGAAAATTAAAGTGTGAACAGTTTAAAAACTATTGCGACATAATTATCAAATTTTTGACAGAATAAACCTTTTTGTCAGTGGTTTCAAATTAAGCGTTAAAGCCTGATCATAAAAAATGTTATGTTGTTTAATTAATTATTTGTTCGCGGTGGTTGGTATGATTATTTGCCTTAACAATAGCGGCTTTGGTGAAAATTGATTGTTTAGCAAAACTTGCGCAATAACAATTTAACCAAATTGCAAAAATGATTCCCCACAACAAAAA
>JAITDV010000423.1 GCA_031282385.1 Planctomycetaceae bacterium
GAAAAATGATAAAAAAGTAAAAAGAACAAAAAAATTGAACTCAATCCAGAATATAACAGTTTTAGGATAATTAGGAAAGACCAATCGTGAAAAATCTCACCTTGAAAGCACTGCCCCTAGCCCCTCCGAAGGAGGGGAATAAGAAGACGACTCCGAAGGAAACGAATAAGGAGACGCCTCCTTCGGAGGCGAATTATTCCCCTCCTTTGGAGGGGTAAGGGGTGGTCTCGGAGGAGTCAAGGGTGGTTTTACTACAAGTTAGCGAAAAGGTCTATTGAACAGCTGCTTTTTTTACAGCCAACTGTTTTTTTTGTACCAATCTGTTGTTTCTTGAATTCTGTCTTCGATTGTTTTTGTTATTTTGAATTTGAGTTGTGTTTCTGCTTTTTGTGTGGAACAACACCAATTATTTTTTGATTCCGCAGCTTTTGACCAGTCATAAGGTACATTTCTACCGGTAAATAATTTTTTGATTTCGTAGAAAGTTGAGACGGCTAACACGGTGAGAGGCGGACAATGGAATGTCCAAACGTTGCGATGCCCTAATGAATTTCCTATTATTTTGCCGATTTCAGTTAATTTCGTTCCCTCATCGCTAGCCGCAAAATACATTCCAACTCCGCTAGGTTCGGATTGATTTACAACATTTGCAGTAACTCTTTCACCTTGTTTCGCAGTTGCAATAAGCAGCTCGGCAAGGTCTTCAGCATGAATCCACGAATACTTACGCACACGCCAACCCGGAACCGGACAAATACCAAGTTTTTTGATCGTCCTATACAACGCAAGATTCATTCGATCCGCTCCGCCAAAAACAATTGCAGGACGCACAATACTACAAGGTATTTTATCACAAAATTCCGCAATACAACGTTCCGCCGCAAGTTTACTTTTACCATATTCTGTAATCGGCAATGAAATATCCGTCTCAACTTTGGGCAAATTATCAGCAGACGGTCCCGCGGCTGCAATTGACGAAACATAAACAAAAACAGGCGGAGTCGGTAACTTAGAAGTTGCATTAAGTAAATTTTGAGTTCCTATACAATTCACTGTCATAAAATCTTTTTTACTTATTGCCCGAATACAACCCGCAAGATGATACACTACTTCACATCCCTTAACCGCATTTTCAAGACCGGAAACATCACGCAAATCGCCATACACAAACTCCACTTCAGGAAACGTAACAAATTCAATTTTCGAATCACGGCGTACCAAACACCGTATCTCATCTCCAGCTGCCAACAAACGCCGCACAAGATGATAACCAACAAAACCCGACGCACCGGTGACAAGTGAACGCATAATCTTCTCCCAAAAAAATTTTCGTATCATTTCTCCCGAATACAACTATACCGTTTGCACTATAAATTGCGTGACTCAAGGACGTAAAAGCCTGCTTTCCGATAGGTAAGCAGACGGTGGTAAAGGAAATTTAACGTGTAAACAGGTTAAACTTTCCAATAAAATTTAACTATTCATTTATTAGACCTTTTCGATAACCTGTAGGAAACCACCCCTGACCCCTCCGAGACCACCCCTGACCCCTCCGAAGGAGGGGAATTATTCGCCCGTCTTCTTATTCGCCCCATTCGGAGGCGTCTTCTTATTCCCCTCATTCGGAGGGGCTAGGGGTGGTCTCGGAGGAGTTAAAGGCGGTTTTTTCGTTGTAGTTTTTTTGTTGCGTTGATTTTAGGTTAGAAAAAAGGTCTATTGTCCATTAACTTTGTAAATAACTCTTTTTGCTTTTCCTTCTTCTTGTCTCGGCAATTCACCCGGCTTAAAAACGTCGCCTTTGGGTGAAAATCCTAACCGTTCTTTTAAGTGTTTTTCAATCATATATCCTGTTACAGATTCATCTGCTTCTACATTGATTCGGACATCTCGCACGCCGTCTGTTTCTTCTATTACAATTTGATACTGTGGCAACACTCCCGGAATTTCCATCAACGCATTTTCTACTTGTTGCGGAAAGAAATTAACGCCTTTCACAATCAGCATGTCATCAGTCCGACCTGCGATTTTGGCAATCCTTGTATGAGTTCGTCCGCAAGCGCATTTTTCCCGTGAAATTACCTTTGTCAAATCACCTGTTCTGAATCTTATAACCGGAATCGCCTGTCTTGACAACGACGTAACAACCAACTCGCCTTGTTCACCGTCAGGTAAATTTTTACCCGTTACCGGATCAATTATCTCAATATAATAATGATCTTCCCAAACATGAATCCCGTTGTGTTCTTGGCAATCCATGCCAAGCGTACCAACTCCGCCCGTTTCTGTCATCCCGTAAATATCAAATGCCTCAATACCAAGTTGCGACTCAATTCGTTTACGCATACCTTCAGAAAAACTTTCCGCACCGAATATTCCAACCTTCAAATCAGGCAACTCTATGCCCTTTGCGTTCATAACTTCGTGAATCCTAATTGCGTAAGAAACTACACCGCACAGAATTTTTGTCCCGAAATCCTTGGCAAGTTTTATTTGACGCTCCGTATTACCTGAGCCTGTTGGGATAACAAATAAACCGGCACTTTGCGCTCCGTGATACATTCCAAATCCGCCATTGAATAAACCGAAAGACGGCGTAATTTGAACCGCGTCACCTTCTGACGCACCTGCCATAACATAACATCGCGCCATACATTCTCCCCATTGTTCTATATCCGGCGCCGTATAAGCCATCACAATTGCCGACCCTGTAGAGCCGCTGGACATGTGCATTTCACGAATCAAACGACGCTCAACACAACACATCCCAAGAGGATATGTATCTCGAAAATCAACCTTGTTCGTAAAAGGAATATGGACAAGAT
This sequence comes from Planctomycetaceae bacterium, assembly GCA_031282385.1. Taxonomy (GTDB): domain Bacteria; phylum Planctomycetota; class Planctomycetia; order Pirellulales; family Thermoguttaceae; genus WRKP01. The sequence continues at coordinate 2,823 of JAITDV010000423.1, forward strand.
CAGAAGCGTTACAAAAATCATGTAACCGCAACAAACCAGCTTCTGTATATCGCTTGCGGAAAAAACCATTTTGCGCCCAAGCCCAATGTATAGTTTCTCGCAACCGTGAATTCTGATAATGAATTATCTCGTCTTGAGACAGCGTTTCTGAAATATAGTTGAAACAGCGCATAGTAAATTTCGCTCAATAAAAAACACACGCGTCTTAAAAAATACGTTCTTAAATTTTCATTGCCGTTGCCGACTTTAAACAATTCATACATTAAATTTCCATTACCACCGCCTGCTTACTCATAATAGAAAAACAGGGTTTTACGCTCTTAAATAACACAATTTATAGTACGAACAGTATCGCCGACATTGAGTCAATAAAATTTAATATGCATTCTGTATAACGCGTGTCAAATTTTTGTTAAATTGCCAAAAAAACACAACACAAAAAAATAAAAAAACGAATCGAATTCAGAACATTGTATGCAAAAATCTCAACTTTACTCTACATAATTTTCGCAAGTCATCGTAACTTAATATCGGAGATTTAAACTGTTCACACTTAAAATTTTGTTTCCCTTCGCCCGCTTACCTATCGGAAAGCAGGCTTTTACGCTCTTGAGCCATGCAATTTTATAGTACGAACAGTATAATAGAATATTGTCGGTAATACAAGCGGCACAATTCATATCATTTCACGCAATTTCAAGGTTCGAATTAAATGATACCTTAATTTTTCCCTTTTATTTAGGACGACATGTTGGTAAAGCTAATTATCGATAGAGCATCTCTAATAATTTTTTCTTGCCCAAAAGAACACAAAAAACACATAGTATCGAGATATTTGAGATATAGGTTTTAGATGTTAGTAAATATAGGGACAAATGCCCGCAACTGAATAGTCATAGTTACTAAATATTAGACCTTTTTTCTAACCTAAAAATACATCAACGCAACAAAAAACCTACAACGAAAAACCGCCTTTAACTCTTCCGAGACCACCCCTAGCCC
>JAITDV010000427.1 GCA_031282385.1 Planctomycetaceae bacterium
CTTCAATAAATCTTGTCCCAAGAACTTTCGCCGCCTTCCAACGTTCAAATTTATCCGCCGACGTCGTCAACCGCTTAAAATTATCCGCATCAGAAAGCAAAGAAAAATCCTCACCCTGATCTTCAGGACGGATAATCTCTTGCGCATCAATCGTACAAAATGACAACATCCATGTCACAACAAAACTAAAAAATATTTTTTTCATTGAATTTGTAATGTTTTAAGCTGTTCACACATTAAGTTTCGTTCACTGCCGCCTGCTTACCTCTCGGTAAGCAGGCTTTTACGCTTTCGAATCATGCAATTTATAGTACAAACAGTATATTAAAGGTTAAAATTTTAATTATTATTTTTGTTTATTTTATTTTTACGAGTCCGTTTTACTAAAAATATAATAACCAACACAAGTAAAATACTTACTATTAACAACACAATTCTACGGAAAAGAATTATTTGATGAATTACGTCAACTTTGCCGTTCACTTTTAATGAATTTATTGCTTTCGTATTAATTGCATCTATTGCCGCTTTCGCCTCTGGTGTATCGAACATGTTTAAGCCCAAGTAACAAGTCAATAATCCGTTTTCCGATAAGGTAAGTTGATGATAATTTAATAGCATCGTCTGCAACTCTTTTGGAGCTACGTAAAATCCCTGTAAAAAAAAACGACGGAGATTTTCATCACCTGGAAAATCCGGCGGATTATTGAGAATTTTTCTAACCTGATTTAGTATTTCGCGTTTTGAGTCTAAAGGCGGCGGAATAATTGAAAATTCAAATTTACCTTTCATAGTTCCCTCAAAAAAATTACCTGAAAGTCCCGCTTGGTTATACATATCTCCTGTACCAGGAGGTATCGAACATTCAAACGACAATACATAATTACCGATAAGTCCTAAACAACCTGTTCCTGCGTCTAATTGTCCTCGTTCAAGTATTTGCCATGGGAAAATACTATCAAAATATATTTTGTGAGATTTTTTTTCATTGGGTTCTAAAATGACTACGGCTTCCTGGGAACTGGGACCGGCTGTTATAGTACGACGTGTTAAAGATCTAATGGTCTTATTACTCTCGCAACAAAATAAGGTGTAATTCTGAGGCCAAATTATTTGTCCCAAATAATAAGCTAGAGAAATATTACTCACATTTTTTATTGTTAGATTTAATACAATTTCTTCACCAACAATAAACTTGTAATTTTTTTCATTTATCTGTTGCTCGGTGATATTTGGTTTTGTTACAGAAAAAGTTAGTATTAATTTTTCGGGCAAACCAGACACTTGTTCCACTTCTTCGGCTAAAACTAAATCTGAAAAAAACAGTATAGAATAAAACACTATACTAACTATATTTTTGATTATCTTGTATGTATTATTAGGACTAGTCATAATATCACCTCCTAAAAAATAATTTATTCATTAAACGAGAAATGATTATGGAATATAAATAAACACCACAAACTCAATTATATTTGTAATTGACTCAAGTGAACTTCTATACTGTTTGTACTATAAATTGCATGATTCAAAAGCGTAAAAGCCTGCTTTCCGATAGGTAAGCAGGCGAAGGTGAAGGAAAATTCAAGTGCGAACAGTTTAAAACCTTCCTTTTCAAAACACACAATGTTAAAAAACAAGGTTTTTTTGAAAATTGTTTTGTCCGAAATCGGTTTTTTTAGAACCTCCCTCAATTAAATCATATAATTATCATTGAATTTCATGTTAAAACAATAAAAGGTTGAAATATATTTCGAGTGAACGGTTGGTAATTAATTGAATATGTCAATCAAACATTTAATGCCATTGTTTGCCGGGGAATGCCCAATCACTTGTAGGCGAAACATTGGGGTCTGGATCAAGGGCAGTCTTTTCACATTCAATCTCATCATCAGTACCGCCTAAATAAAATAAACTAGGATTACTTGGTGGATAACCACTTGGGTAGGTTTGGGGCATGTCCCATCGTGTTCCAAAAGAATCCTCAAATGTATCAGGTAACCTGTCGCCATCGGAGTCAATAAAAGCAGAACCTGCTGATTGGTTCAAATGAAATCGTTTCGCATGTTGTAATTCATGCCGTGCAGTTTCAATGACACAATCGATACTTTCATAATTATCCCTCTTGAAAGACAACAAAATGTTTTTTGCAATAAATGTTCGTGCGGAACTGCTATAGATTGAGAGTTGCTTGTCGTCCAAGTATTTGCTTCATCGGCGCCGATAGTTGTGTTATTCATTCCCGTGATTCCGTTGAAATGCCATTCAGATGTAACAGGTTTTGCCTCGACATTCGGCGCCGGTACAGAATTTATTGAAGCAACAACACAAAAGGTGCTGCTCTCACTAACCGGTACAACTGCACCAAATGATTCGCCATACGTATCACTCGGATCAACAGTAAGTACAACAGATTCCGCATTAACAATTACTTGATTTGTAAGCGAAAACAATATCGTAACGAAAATTGTTAGCAATAAAATTTGCGGTTTCATAATTTTTGATCGTGAAAGATTTTGATTGTTTTTAAACTGTTCACACTTTAAGTTTCCTTTACCGCCGTATGTTTAGCTATCGGAAATCGGGCTTTTGCGCTCTTGAGTCATGCAATTTATTGTACGAACAGTATATCTTGGGCAAGTAGTCTCATAATTATCGTTACAATAATACGATTAATAACCTGCCGAAATTTGTTGAAAAAACACATTGGATTCAGAGATGGAATTGTCTATTCAATGCTAGACAGGGCGGCATTATTATCTATATTTCATTTATGTCAATTATAATTATTGAGTATGCCGAATATTTTTGTTGCAATAAAATAATTTGACATAAATCATTTGACTATAGTTTATTATAAAATTTATAAAATTCGGTTACAATAGATTCGTTGGGATTGGTTTTGAAAATGTTCGTTAATAAAGTCAAGCATTGACTGTTGAATGATTGACGTGGAAGTAATGATCATACGCTTTGGATTCTTTGCCAATATAAATGAATAAAAACAAACTCACGAATAAATTTTATCCAATTATGACTATTTACAAAAGTCCAGTTCTATTGCAATAGGTACAACAAAAATATTTGCAACTATTCAATTACAGGATTCATACAATCAGCAAATAACACAAACGTAACTATACAATAGTTACGAGTAGGTTTTGGAAAAGGTCTAATAAAAGGACGAGTCTTGTATTATTTGGGATTTGGGTTATTATTCCGACTTTCAATCAAAAGGTTATATTCCGATTTTGAAAAGTTATTTGCGTCTGGTTTTTTTTATTTTACTTAGTTTATAGGTTATGCAAATTGGATTTAATGATACGATAATTGCTCGTGCATCGGCTTATGGTTCTTCTGTCAGGTCAATTATTCGTTTAAGCGGCACTAATTCTTTGGCGGTGTTGCGTCAATTTTTTGAACCTTTTCCGTTATTTGAATTGCGACCGTATATTCTCGACGGTAACTTGATAATCTGGGACAAACAACGAAAAATTCCAACAACGCTATATTATTGGTCAAAAGGACATGGATACACAGGTGAGGAATCTGTTGAAGTTCATACGATTGGTTCGCCGCCTGTATTTGAGGCGTTTATTGATGCGGCTTGTAAAACGGGTCTTGTTCGGTTAGCAAATTCCGGCGAGTTTACGTTGCGTGCTTTTTTGAATGGTCGAATTGACCTAACTCAAGCAGAAGCAGTGTTAGGTGTAATTGATGCAAATTCAAAACGCTCTCTTGTATTTGCGCTACAACAATTAGCCGGCGGAGTAGCGGTACCGCTTGGGAAAATTCGGGAATCGCTTTTTAATGTGTTGGTGCAATTGGAAGCAGGATTTGATTTTGCAGACGAAGATATTGAGTTTATTTCAAATCATGAAGTTCGGCAAATTATATCCAATGCTATTGCGGAGATTGAGCTTTTACGAAATCGGATTGGTTTACGCGGAGTTTCGGGCGAGCGACCCAAAGTAGTACTTGCGGGTTTACCTAATGCGGGTAAGAGTTCGTTGTTTAATTGTTTGTTGAATAAAAATTTTGCTATCGTATCCGCTCAAGCCGGAACAACTCGTGATTATCTTGAAGCAGAAATCAATTTCGGCGGAATTGAATGTTTGTTAATTGACACCGCAGGAATTACGGACAATTTCAATCTTGTTGACAAACCGAATGATAATGATACGAACAAAATTATTGATGTTCTTGCTCAAAATTATTCGCGGAAGTTGATTGAGGTTGCGGATGTAATAATTTTTTGTGCGGATTCAGGAATGCCGGAATTGAATGATAATTTTATGAACAATCCTAATTATAATTTTTCCGATTTGTTGGGCGGCGGGATTAGTGAGCGTTTAATAGTTGTGCGGACAAAATGCGATTTGTTGGATGAAGAATTGAGAGGTGATTTTGTTTTTGTATCGTCGTTGAGTGGTTATGGTGTTGATGATTTGATTGCGAGGGTTGCGGAGATGTTACAAGCCGACAAAGACAATGCGATTATCGGTACGGCAAGCCGATGCCGTGAAGCAATTCATGTTGCCGGTGACGCGCTCAATCGTGCAATAAATTTGCAGATACAAGACGATTCGTTAATTGCCGCAGAGATTCGTACTGCGGTAAATTCGCTTGGTCTAATTGATGGAACTGTTCACACGGATGACATTCTTGACAGAATTTTTGAACGATTCTGTATCGGAAAATAAAAAAATGTTATATAACGGCATTGGGAACTTATAAAAACTCATTTTGTCCACGAATTTTCACGAGTTTGCACGAATTAAATAATTTGTGCAAATACGTGCCAATACGTGGATAAAATATATTTATTGTCTAAAATTATCTAGTTGTCCCTGAAAAAGTCATTTGGCGCTATAAATTCTGGGCTTATCTGGTTGCAATTTAAAGTTATAATTTGCAATATAGTTATTGTTTTATACGAGATTTTCCTTAAAACCTCGCAAATATTAGACCTTTTCTCTAACCTAAAAATACATCAACACAACAAAAAACCTACAACGAAAAACCGCCTTTAACTCCTCCGAGACCACCCCTAACCCCTCCGAAGGAGGGGAATAAGAA
>JAITDV010000479.1 GCA_031282385.1 Planctomycetaceae bacterium
ATTCAAGTGGGCAAGTTTCAGAAAACGAAGTACGAAAAATCCTGCGAACAGCATGGGATTCAGGTGTTTGTGTACTTGATACAGCGGCTGCGTATGGGACAAGTGAAGAAGTACTCGGACGAACAATTGAATCAGATTGTCAATTTAATATCATTACAAAGATTGGAGTTGATTACAATCAAGGCGGAACCGCAAAATTTATTCGTCAGACATTTGAATCATCGCTAAAAAAATTACGCAGAGAGTCGGTTTATTCATTGATGTTTCACGATGCTGATGATTTATGTTTGAATAATTCCGATGAAGCATACAAAACATTGTTTACGTTAAAGCAAGAAGGACAAATTAAGAAAATCGGAGTTTCAGCATATACACAAGAACAGTTAGAAAAAGTTAGAAAACGTTATGATATTGATTTGGTGCAAGTACCATTCAACATTTTCGATCAACGTCTTATCCAGAGCGGTTATTTGAAACAACTACACGACGCCGGAATTGAAATACACACACGATCAACATTTTTGCAAGGACTTATTTTAATGAATCCAGATAAGTTAAAACCATTTTTCAATCCGATACGACCGATATTACAAAAATTTCACGACGAAGCAGCAAAATTCGGAACAACGCCATTAAAATTAGCATTGACGTATGTTTATAATTTCGATACTATTTCATACATAATCATCGGCGTAACAAAATTAAAAGAGTTACAGGATATCCTTTCAGGATACATTGATTTCAATCGTTTCCAAGTAAACGATGAAAAAATGATTAACCCCATTTTTTGGAAATAAATTTTTATGATAAAAACACACTATATTAAAGGAAAGAATATCTATTTACGAGAAGTTCGTGAGTCAGATGTTAATGACAATTATTATTGTTGGATGAACGATCCTGAGATTGGTCAATATATGGAAACTCGTTTTTTTCCGCAATCCAAAACAAGTATTCTACAATATGTTCAAGCTCATACAGGAAACTCTAATGAAGTCTTTTTTGCGTCTTGTTTACTCGACAATGATCTTCATATTGGTAATTGTAAACTTGGTCCTATCAACTGGATAAATAGACGTGCTGAAATCAGCATGTTTATTGGCGAAAAGTCATATTGGAAGAAAGGTTTTGGTACAGAAATAATCGGACTTATTGTTCGCTATGGTTTTGAAACTCTTGGATTACACCGTTTAACTTCAGGTGTTGTTGATACAAATGAAGGAAGCAGACGTATGTTTGAAAACAATGGCTTTACCAAAGAGGGAATTTTGAAGGATCACGCCTATTACTTCGAGATGTGGCACGATTGTTATATTTTTGGAATCACACGTCCACAATATGAACGATATTTACAACAACAAACTATAATAAATCAATAACAACAATTTTCAAAAATGTACAGAACATTTACTCAATCAGAACAATTTCTCGAACGATCTTTGAAATCAATTCCACTTGGTTCACAAACGTTCAGTAAAAGCCTTACGCAATATCCACATGGAGTTTCGCCCTTCTTTATGCAAAAAGCAAAAGGAAGCCGTACCTGGGATATTGATGGTAATGAATATATTGACATGATCAACGGATTATGTGCAATAACACTCGGTCATTGTGATCCCGATGTAACGGCGGCAGTTAAGGAACAACTTGAAAACGGCGTTATATTTTCGTTACCACATCCGTTGGAAACGGAGGTTGCCGAAAAAATTATCGAAATGGTTCCGTGTGCTGAAGCAGTTCGATTCGGTAAAAATGGCTCGGATGCTACTGCTGGTGCTGTTCGCGTTGCTCGTGGTTTTACGAAACGGGATTATGTTGCGGTTTGCGGTTATCACGGTTGGCAAGATTGGTACATCGGAACAACATCGCGAAATCTCGGTGTTCCTAAAGCAACTCAGGAATTATCGTTGACTTTTAAATATAATGACATTGAATCGTTATATAAATTGTTCAAGGAATATCCGGATAAAATCGCGGCAGTTATCATGGAACCGATGGGATTTGAAGAACCGAAAGATCAATTTCTTCACAAGGTAAAAGAACTTGCTAACCAGAACGGTTCTTTATTTATTCTTGACGAAACAATAACCGGATTTCGTATCTCTAATGGAGGGGCTCAAGAACTTTATGGAGTAACACCGGATTTAGCAACATTTGGTAAAGGAATGGGAAACGGTTATCCCATTTCTGTTGTTGCTGGTCGTGCTGATATTATGAAATTAATGGAGGAAGTATTTTTTTCATTCACTTTTGGTGGTGAATGTCTTTCACTGGCTGCCGCAAAAACCGTAATGACAAAATTAAAAGCATCAAATGCTATCGCGGCAATGCAATTACAAGGTGCCAAATTATTCCGTTTAGTTAATGATTCTGTACGAAAACATGGATTGGAAAGTGTTATTTTATGGGGAGGACATCCATGCTGGCAAATCATGGCGATTCAAAATACATCTGATTACAAAAATTGGGAAATCAAAACGCTTATTATGCAGGAAATGTTTTTACGCGGTGTTTTGACAATTGGAACCAATAATATGTCGTATGCTCATACTGATAATGACATTGATTTTGTTGCGAAAACATACGATGAAATATATGAAATCGTGGCAGAAGTTCTGAAAACCAAGACACTTTATAACCGCTTACGATGTAAACCGATTGAACCTCTTTTTAAGGTACGTTAATTATGACTAAAACAATTGCGATTATTCCGGCAAGAGGAGGCAGTAAACGGATTCCAAGAAAGAATATCAAGGAATTTTGCGGAAAGCCAA
>JAITDV010000539.1 GCA_031282385.1 Planctomycetaceae bacterium
AGACCACCCCTGACCCCTCCTTCGGAGGGGTTAGGGGTGGTCTCGGAGGAGTTAAAGGCGGTTTTTCGTTGTAGGTTTTTTGTTGCGTTGATGTATTTTTAGGTTAGAGAAAAGGTCTATTGTTGTTTTAAACTGTTCACACTTTAAATTTCGTTTAACGCCGCCTGCTTATCTATCGGAAAGCAGGTTTTTGCGATTTTGAGTCCCGCAATTTATTGTACGAATAGTATATTAATTGCAATTTTGTTCAATGCAGTGCCATTCCGCCGCTTACATCAACTGATGCGCCTGTCATGTAGCTTGCGCGGTCGGAACACAAGAAAACTGCAACTTGCGCGATTTCTTCTGTTTTTGCAATTCTACCTAGCAAGGAGCGTTTATTGAATTTTTCTGGATCCGCGTCGATTGCAGCGGCAATGATTTCTGTGTACATCAAACCGGGCAAAACCGCGTTGACATTGATTCCATCCTTGCCAACCTCTATTGCCAACGAGCGAGTGAAACCAAGTATTCCGGCTTTTGTCATATCGTAAGCTGTTTTTCCGCTTGCCGAACCGCGAAGAGCTGCTTGGGATGAGATGTTTACGATGTTGCCGGTTGATTTCCTTTGACGCAACCGTTGTACTGTTTCGCGGCAAACAAGAAACAGACCTTGCAGATTTATGTCAACACATTTCTTAAATTCGTCAAGCGTGAGGTTCGCGCATTCGGGATTAGCGCAATAAGCGGCGTTATTGACGACGGCGTGAATTGAACCGAGTTTTGATTCAACTTCATCAAACATATTCCGAATATCGGATTCGTTTGACACATCCGCATAAACCGCCAACGCATCAACTCCATATTTTGACCGCAACTCCAACACTAATGAGTCTGCTGTATCTTTTCTGCTACGATAATTAATTGCGACTTTTGCGCCTTCTTCTGCAAGAATTTCGACAATCGTTTTGCCGAGTCCGCTTGCGCCGCCGGTTACAAGAACCACTTTATTTTTGAGATGTAAATCCATTGTAAAATTAATTTGTTGTGGCGGAAAACAACTATCCTTCATCTTAAACAGATTAAATTGACGTCGTTTCAACCTTGTTAAAAAAACTTGTTAAAAAAATATACCTAATTCAGTGGAAATTTTTGAACACGTGAATATCGAGTAAACAACCTAATTTTTTTACTAACCCATGTTACGCACTGTAAGTAAAAAAGCCGACAAAACAACATCCCGTAGAATTGGAAATTTTCCCCGCCCTTTTAGAGGCGAAAGAAAAACTGTATCTAGCCCTCGCGTAACATGAGTTATTAATTAACTCAAAACAATAAATCCGCTGAAATATTACAAAACAATATACTATTCTTACTTTAGAATTTTGTTTTCTTTTTTAATGTGTATCATTTGCAAAATGGAATTTCGGGACATGGCAAATATGATCTGGGTTGGATAGTTAATTTAAACTGTTCACACTTTAAATTTCATTTGCCGTCGCCTGTTACCTATCGGAAAGCAGGCTTTTACGCTCTTGAGTCACGTAATTTATAGTACGAACAGTATATTCTTTCATAATTTATTGTTCCTAATTGTGGATTGTGAAATTATCAACACGTTTTCCGCCGACAAATACCGCCACCGCTTTTCCTGTCAACTCCACACCAATAAACGGTGAATTTTTACTTTTTGATTTGAAATCGGTAACGGCAACTTTCCATTTTAAGTCAGGATCAATCACTGTTACATCTGCATCTGCGCCAACTTTGAATGTGCCTTTGGGAATGTTCAAAATTTTTGCGGGATTGAGCGTAAGTTTTTCAATTAAATTTGTCCAACTCAAAATTCCAGGTTTTACCAAATTTGTAATCACAACGGGCAAAACAGTTTCTAAACCAATGACGCCAAATGGAGCTTGATCGAGTTCACGCATTTTTTTTTCTGTTGCGTGCGGGGCGTGATCGGATGCGATGACGTCGATTGTATTGTCACGCAAGCCTTCTATACAAGCCTCAACATGATTTCTGCTTCTCAACGGCGGACTCATTTTGAAATTTGAGTTGAACGATCTCATGCAGTCATCGGTCAATGTCAAATGATGAGGCGTAACTTCCGCAGTAACCCTAATGCCTCGCAACTTTGCACGTCTGATTTCCGAAACTGCGCCTTCTGTTGAGACGTGCATGACATGCAGCCGCCCGCCTGTAATTTCCGCCAATGTAATATCCTGCGCAACCATGACGTCTTCAGCCGCAACCGGCATTCCACGCAAACCCAGTAACAACGACACCATTCCTTCATGCATCACGCCGCCTTTGGTCAAAGAAGTAACTTCCGAATGACTCAACAACGGCTTGTCAAACATCAAACAATATTCAAACGCACGCCGCATTAATTCCGCATCTTCTACCGGAGAACCATCATCACTGCACGCTACCGCACCAGCTTCAAAAAGTTGACCGAGTTCAGCAAGTTCTTTGCCTTCGCGATTCTTACTAATACAACATATCACAAAAACATTGCAATTACGGCTGCGGCTTGCTTGTTGTTGAATAAACTCAACAATTGCCTGCGAATCAATCGGCGGTACCGTGTTCGGACAACACGCAATAGAAGTAAAACCGCCATGAACAGCAGCTTTTGTGCCGGTTTCAATTGTCTCATTTTCTTCCAGACCGGGTTCACGCAAATGAACATGCATGTCAATCAATCCCGGAACAACTATCTTGCCCGCCGCATCAAAAACTTTATCGTCCGCGTCAGGTTTATGACCAACAGAAAAAATTTTGCCATCATTGATACGAATATTACATACCGAATCAATTCCTTGACTCGGATCAACAACATGACCATTAATTATCGAAAACATCAGCAATTATTTTAGGATAAATGTTAAAAAAAATAACATACAAACAAAAAAAACGAACAAATATTGTCTATGATCAATGTCTAATTGTCCAGATGCCCGCGCAGATTTTGGGCAATAACAAGAGAAAACAAAACGCATAACTGAACAGTTACTCTTTTTTTAGCCTGCGTTGTTTGTAATCTGACCACAAGGGACATGAAAGGTCTATCCAACACTTCACAGCACGTTCCTCGTCCAACATCATCTTTACGCCAACATGATTCTTGTCATTTAAAATAGTCCATAACGTGCTTTTTATGTTGCCAAACGAATAAGGCTCCGCCTTCACTGGCGGCTGCTCACTCCAGGTGCCAATTAAAATGATGAACATAACCTCCGCGAATCAACGTTTTATACGAACTTGGAATATTATTACCGTCAAGCTCGCCGGTCAAATCAATTAGACCTTTTCTCTAACCTAAAAATACATCAACGCAACAAAAAACCTACAACGAAAAACCGCCTTTAACTCCTCAGAGCCCCCCTAACCCCTCCGAAGGAGGGGAATAAGAAGACCCCTCCGAGGGAGGCGAATAATTCCCCTCCTTCGGAGGGGTTAGGGGTGGTTTATCAATGGCTGAATAGTTGCAAAATTAGTAATTTCCAAAATTTTTTTAGCTTCGTGCGTCTTGTAAAAGGAGATTTTCCCGTAATGTATTCGTGTTGACAAAACCTAAGTTTTTCCGTTTGTCGTTGATAATACATCCAAACGAACAATTCAACGTCTGCAATAAAATCACCGCCGTCAACACAGAATGACGAAATGACAATTCTACCATACTTCGTATCGGCAACTCCGTCTGCAATAATTGAGTAAGTTGTTTTGTTTGCTCATCCATCAAATTCCTGACCGCAACCTCCAAATCGATCAACCTAACAAATCCTATTGGCAACTCTTCAAAATTTTCCTTTATCGGTTTGCCAATCAACTTATCCCAATCGCTCACGTCAAAATTTTCCTTCGCATAAACCGGTAACTCCGATAGATTATATTCTCTTGCAATTTCAATCACTCTTGAAGGTTTGAGATCGCTTATGATTAACGGATAAATTTTTTTCGGCAAAATATAATTTTCAACTATGATTTTTGAACTGTTAAAAACATTGTCCGCCAAACGACACTGCGACTCAAATAATATACCAGTATTATGTCCTTCGTCGAGAATTTGCGACAACTCAGCACGACCAAGCGTAAGTCTGATTTCACTTTGTTTACCCCCCAATAATTTCATTGCTAATTGATTAATCCCCCACAAAATCAACGTCAACGGAAGAAACAAAAACATAAAGAAAATCATCAAATTAGATAACAATCTAAGAAACTTATTCGGCGCATACAACGCGATATATTTTGGAAACATTTCACAATAAACAAACAAAAACGGCGCAACAATTATCGTTGCGCTAATTTCTACCCACAATCCATGCGTGTTGGGCAAAAAGAATCCGACAATAATTACAGTTGCGGTTGAAATAGTGTAATTTGCAATATTATTTCCGACAAGCAACGTCGATACAAATATCCCAGGTCGATTCACAAACCACAACAACTTACGCGCCGTTCCGTCTCCCGAAATTGCATCAAGTTTTAGCCGCAAACGAGGCGTACGATAAAATGCCGTCTCCGCACCGCTAAAAGACGCACTCAATAAAATCGAAATTAAACCGAGAACAATTGTGGTCATAAATTATTTTCATTTTGGAGTATTGACTCAAATTAAATATTGTGTAACTATTCTGTGAAATGTGCGTGTGATTTTCTCATTATGATTTCTTCAAAAAAATTCTTGCGAGTCTTGCTTCCTCGTAATCAAGTTTTCCGCCTGACGCTTCTATAGCGGGTTTTAGACGCATGTTTTCATCGCTTTGTTTGAACCATTTCTTGATCTGTTCCAACCTTTCCGGTACAAAAAACTGATCAACCGAAAGCTTCTTTCCCAACTCGCCCAATTTTTCCAAATGACTAATAATCGTACCGCGAGTCAATTGACGTTCACTTGCAATTTCATCAATCGTTTTGCCCTGTTGAATCATCCGGTAAGTTTCAATAAATGTTGATGTTTGACCGGAAGTTTCTTGTTTCTGTACAGGCAATTGATGTTGCCGCCATTTTGCAACTTCATCGGGATGTTGCTCACAAAATTCTTTGATTACTTCAAGAAAACGTTGTCCGTAAGTTGCGTATTTATATTGTCCGACGCCGTGAATTCGTTGAAATTCTTCTACCGTACACGGAAAAAATCGGGCAATCTCATGGAGCGTCCGATCCGAAAACACAATATAAGGCGGAACATTATCAGCTCGCGCCAATTCCGTCCGCAATTCACGAAGCCGCGCAAAAAGCAATTCTGAAAACGGTAACACTCCAACCGTATTGGCAACCGCACTTGCCGTAATTTGATTAAACTTACTTTTGTCTTTTTCATGTTCTTCAGGTTGTTGCATTATGAAATTTTTTTGATTGCGAATAATAAGCCACGCTTCTTCCGTCAACTTCGGAACCGGTCGTAACAAATCATCTACTCTAACTATTTTTCGGGCAATTAATTCATTGATTACTACACGCCAATAATTCTTCGATTGATCTCTGCCAACTCCATAAGTCGGTAATTTGTCATGTCCAAATTGCCGGATTTTTTCCGTATTAGCTCCAACAAGAACATCCGCCAAATGAACTGCACCAAACGATTCTTTTGTCCGATAAATTAACGAAAGAATTTTTTGAGCCGAAATTGTTACGTCAACATGTTTGTCCGTATTAACACAAATATCACAACCATTGCAATTCTGCTCCAAAAAATTTTCACCAAAATACTTCAACAACGCAACCCGACGGCAACCTCGCTGTTCTGCCAAATTAACCATTTGCCAAAGTTGTTCTTTTGTAATATTACGTGCATCCGTGTCTTCGATTTCATTGACAAACTGTAACTGTTGCACAATATCTCCGCGCCCGAAAAATAAAACACAATCAGCAGGTTCTCCATCACGACCGGCACGTCCGGTTTCTTGATAATAACTCTCAATATTTTTGGGCAAATCCGCATGTACAACAAAACGAACATTGGATTTATCAATTCCCATACCAAAAGCCACCGTCGCAACTATAATCGAACATTCGTCTCGGCTAAATGCTTCTTGCGTAACTTGCCGATCCGTATCCGACATTCCGGCATGATAAGGTCTTGCCGAAATATCACAAGACTTAAGCATCGCCGCCGTCGCTTCAACCTTCTTTCGACTGCTGCGATAAATTATTCCCGACTCGCCCGCATGATTTTTGACGTAATTAAGAAGTTGTTCGTCTAGTTTGCGTTTCAAAATAACTCGATAAAACAAATTCGGACGATTAAACGACGCACGCGTTAAATGAGGATTCCGTAATCCCAATCGGTTAATAATATCTTCCGCAACTCGTTGTGTTGCTGTTGCTGTAAACGCGGTTACAGGCACGTCGGGAAATTCATGGACAATTTTTGAAAGCGCAAGATAATCCGGTCGAAAATCATGACCCCACTCCGAAATACAATGTGCCTCATCTATTGCAAAAAACGCTATTTTTAACGTCTTCAAACGCTCAATAAAATACTCGGAGTTGAATCGTTCAGGTGAAATATAAAGTAAGTCAAGACGATTTTGGCGGAGCGCAACTCCGATTGAATTTCTTTCTTCGGTAGAAATTGTACTATTCAACGTTCCAGCGGATAAACCATTCGTACGCGCAGCATCAACCTGATCTTTCATCAACGAAATCAACGGCGAAACAACAACACAAACTCCTTCCATCAAACGCGCCGGTAACTGATAACAAATAGATTTACCGCCGCCCGTAGGCATCACCGCAAAAACATCTTGCCCATTCAATATCGAACAAATTATCTCTTCCTGATACGGTCGAAATGTACTAAATCCAAAAATCGATGAAAGAACCGAATATATTTGATCGACACTATAATTTTGTAAAGCAGACATTGCAGAAATATGAAGGTGGAATATACCGAACACATTTTAAAATGTGAACAGTTTAAGAGGACTGGAAAATTCAATTGCACAAAATAATATCACGACTGAATAGTTACATTTTTTATTCTACGCTTCCGTATTTTATTGTTTCTTGATTGATTTTTTTGACTTCTTTGATCGGGATTTTCAACAACGCGCGGTCGTAAGTCACGATTCCGTTGCATTCGGATTCTACGTCGTAGAGTTGGTGGAAGATGGCGGCGGAAAGACCGTTTTCGATCATTGTTCGTAATTCCTTGTGCATTTTTTGATATTTGTTCAACAATGTCTCTGAATCTTTTGCATGACTGTATCCCCAAGTTTCTGTTACCCAAAGATGATTCGCTGAAGCAACTAAAGTAATACCGCCGAAAGAACCAATAACTCCGCAACGAATATTATCCATTATCGGCGACTCCGGTCCAGGGAATTTGTGATTATCTTTCAAGTCGCCGACAAGAAAATCATTCCAACCGCTTGCTGCGTTTAAGAGTCGGGAATGATCAAGTTGCCGAGCCAATTTAACGTATTCTGCTGTTTGGTGTTGTCCTAAACCTTCATTGAACAACGACCAAATAATAATTGACGGATGATGAGTACGAGATTTAATCATACGTTGTAATTCGTGTTGGAAGATTTTTTTTGATTTGTTTGTCCGGTTATCTCCGCTTGGCATATCCTGCCAAACCAACATGCCAAGACGATCACACCAATAATACCAACGTTCCGATTCAACTTTCAAATGTTTACGAATCAAATTAAATCCGAGAGATTGGGCGGTAATAATATCTGACTTGATTGCGTTGTCGCAAGGCGGCGTGTAAAGTCCATCTGGCCAATAACCCTGATCAATTACGCCCATAATAAAAATGAATTTATTATTTAATCTGATACGCATTCTGCCTTGTGCGTTTCTGGCTTGATCAATTTTTCGGAACGCCGTATAACTGCCAACTTGATCTATAGGAACGCCGCGGTCAAGTAATTGTACGCTGATTTGATAAAGAAACGGCGAATCTGGCCGCCATAATTTCAATTTATTATGCGGAATTTTCATCATTGTCCGCCCATCTACGCCGCCAAACGCTTCGACTACCAACTCTTCACCGTCATACACTTCAAAGCGCAACGATAATTCAGGTTTGGAATTTTCGATCAAAGGATGAATTGTAATGATGTTTTGATCGATGTTGGTTGAGATGTTCAAGGACTGGATATAACTTTGAGCAACTGGTTCAAGCCAGACGGATTGCCAGATTCCAGTTACGGATCTGTATTGTGTACCGGATGGATTTATTGATTGTTTACCGCGCGGTTGTTCGCCGTGATTAGTCGGATCGTAAACAAATACTGCCAGTTCATTTGATTCGTTGCGCGGAGTTTTAAGGTAATTTGTTATGTCAAAATAAAACGGATCATAAGCTCCTTGATGTTTACCTACAAATTGTCCGTTTACATACACAAAAGTTTCCCAATCAACCGCACCAAAATGAAGCAGAATACGATGTTCTTTTGACCATGTTGGCGGAATTTTGAATTGACGGCGATAAATCATTCGGTCAAAAGATTTGCCAACACCCGACAACAACGACTCAAGCGGAAACGGAACAAGTATGCGACCATCGAATTGGTCATTTTTTGTAACAGAAATACGCGGCGTTTCGATTCCAATGGGTATTTTAGAAAAATCAGATTGTTTCCATTCCCAGTAGCCGTTCAAATTCAACCAATCTCGGCGTACCAATGTTGGACGCGGATAATCAGGATGAATACGTTCAGGCAATACTTCATTGCTCCAGACCGTTTTCAATTTTGGAACCAGAACTGCTCCGTCTGATAAAGAATCCGTACCTTGTACAATTTCTACTATAATAAACGTTACAAAAATTACAGCAAAAAATAAATACACAATCTTAAATTTAAATGACATTTTATTTATCAACATAATGTCCGATTCTGAAATTTACTTAACTCCGTCGCCGTCAAGAGAGTCTGTTAATGCGCAAGCGAAATCAAATTGTACGCAGGTTTTATCATTTTTCGTAACTTTTGCGCGTAGAAAATAAACGCCGGTCATTTTTTCGCGGAATTTAACATCCATGAAAATTGTATCTCCGGGTTTGATCATTTGTTTGAATCGTACTTCGCCGATTTTGGCAACAACCGGCATTCGTCCTGTCATTTTTTCGTCTTCAAAAAGGCGTGTAAGTAAAATTGCACCGGCTTGCAATGCCGCTTCGCATTGGAGAACGCCCGGAACAAGCGGAGCGCCGGGATAATGACCGCGAAAAAAATCTTCTTTGCCCGTAAAGGTTTTTTTGCAAATTATATGTTTTTCATCGCACTCGATAATTTCATCGACAAAAAGAAACGGTTCTCGGTGCGGGATTGCGGCTTGTACTTCTTTTAATTTTTCTGTTTTAGTATTTGTTGTCATTTTTGGGGGGCGTAGGATTTTGAGATTTAATTGTAGGGTTTTATTGAAACAGCTATAACTTGAACAAGTTATGTGCCGAACATTCATTAAATTTCGGCTACTCAACGGCATTATTACAAGCAAGTTCTATGATAATCAAATCTGTGCAAGTTACCGAAAACTCAAGTGAGAATAATTTAATTTATTTTTTTGGAAAGTACAGTTAGAATCTCCAATAATTTAAAATACCCCCTAGGGGAATCGAACCCCTGTTACTGGACTGAGAATCCAATGTCCTGGGCCACTAGACGAAGGGGGCAAAATTGATTTTTATATTGCTCGAACTATAAATCATAATTCAAGAACGTAAAAGCCTGCTTTCCGATAGGCAAACAGGCGAAGTTAAAGGAAATTTAAAGTGTGAACAGTTTAAAAAGTGTGAACAGTTTAAAATATCAAAACGTGAGTATCGAAATTTCCGATTGTAACAGTTTAATTTTCTCGTCCAAATGGCGGCACAGGGACTCGAACCCCGGACACATGGATTATGATTCCACCGCTCTAACCAACTGAGCTACGCCGCCAAAAAAGTCCGGTAATTCTACCGCTAATCCAATTTCTGTAAACTAGGGGGGAATTTAAAAAATAAAGGTATCTATTCAGTCGTCTGTTTCAATTGTTTATGAAAAAGAGGTTAGGGAATAGGAACGAAACAGACAAAAACACAACGCTCTAAAATAAACGACCCTCATTTATCCAATTTCCCTTAACACCGGACAACGCCGATTCCACCGGATACGGGACAAGAATTTTGCCATCGCTTTTTTCCGGTTTTACGGCGTCGCGATGGGTGATCGCGTAATCCCAAAAACCGTTGAGATTCAGCCATGTTTCGCGGACAAGCTGAGACCGCGGATATTCCAGCAGGGCGATTTGTGAGTTGCCTGCTCCGCGATAAGACCAATGCTGCTCAAGACACAATGACAAATTTTTCGGGTCGGTGTTGTTGAGCAAATGATAAAATTCCCGGCCCGCAAATTCAAGTTCAACCGTGTGATAATGAAACGCCAGTTTTATTCCGATTGCCGCAAGCTCGGCGCCGAGTTTGTCCACATTGCCGGTTTGCAATTTTAACTCCGCGTCGCTTTTGCCGCGTTTTGCGGCGGGATTAAAAACGGCATATTCCGATCCAAGCTCTTTCGCTTTTTCGGAAACCGTGCGCAGCCGCGAAAACTCACGCGCGGCAACTTTTGAATCATGCAAATTTCCGCTGATGTAAATCGAACGGGATTCAAGACCGTTGTCTTTTAATTTTTTGACTATATTTTCCAAACTTT
>JAITDV010000320.1 GCA_031282385.1 Planctomycetaceae bacterium
TCAAGTTGGACTGGTTGTAGATTCGGTCAATGAGGTCAGGTCAATAGAAGAAACGAATGTATCTCCGCCGCCTAAAAGTGGTACTGGTCAATGTGCACAGTATATCCGTGGACTTGGCAAAGTTGGTGATGATGTAAAAATTATATTGGATGCGAATAAATTGTTATTTGAAGATGATCAATTTGCGACAAGCGTATGATATAATGAACGTATTTCAGAATTCGGCAACGTTGTATTGCTTGTGGTATGAATTACGTAATGCAGGAGCGTAGAAGCCTTGTTTTTCGGTAGGTAAGTCCGCGAAATTATTAGGAGATTATTGAGAGCAATTTAATGATTCTTTTGTATCATTTCACTCGAATGCAAGATTTCTTGTGAAATGATACATTAAAACGATTATTTACGTCGATTCTTACTAATTTTTACAGAGTTGTGCAATGCCCCTAACCTCTTTTTAATTTGTTAGTTCTTGTCGGTTTTAATGGAATTTCACGCAATCAGTTGAATAGTTAATTCCTTTTATCCGCTGGATTTTACGAGTTAAATAAGTTTTGTCAATTTGTGGATAAGATAAAGTTATTAGCGGTTTCAAGTTGTCCAAAGTTGCCGATACCGAAGAGTTTGGTAATTTTCTGAAAGATGTGTTTTTTGATGAAAGTTACTTTTGTAAAAAATTGTAGTTAAGAGAATTGATCTTGGTGTGGTGCAAAACCAAAGCTCAAAATTGTTGTGAAAACTTTTTTATTATACTGTTCGTAACTATAAATTGCGAGATTCAGGAGCGTAAAAGCTTGCTTTCCGATAGGTGAGCAGGCGGAGGTAAACGAAATTTAAAGTGTGAACAGTTTAACACCTTTTAATCTAACAATTAAGTCATGAAAATTAAACCTAAAAAGAATAAATCATTTGATGTTAAGCAGTTTTTTATTCTGCATGTTGAGAAGTTTGTTGTTGGTTTGCTTGTGTTGGTTGCGATTTTTTTTATTTATGTTGGCGTTACGTCTTATAAGTCGTTGGCTTGGCAACCTTCTGAACTTGACAAGGATTCGCAGATGTCGCGGAATTTTATTGACACGAATACTCGTACAGCGACGGATGAAGGAATAATTCCGTTTCAATATGACAAGTATGCAGAGTGGATTAAGTATGGAGTTAAGTTACCTTTGTACGAGACGCCTACGGTTTGGTTACCGTTACTTTTTCCTGAGCTAATCAAGCGGGATAAAGTTCCGCTTTTACCTATTGAGAATTTGCAGGCTTCGGCTGGTCTTGGGGCAATTTCGATTAAGCCGACAGGCGGCAAGACGCAGATAGGCGAGCGTTGGGCGGTAGTTACGGGATTGATTCCGATTCAAAGGCAACGTGAGTTTTATTTACGTGCTTATGCCGCAAGCGTTAGACCGATGCCGAATAAGGATACGCCTTTTTATGTGTCTTATGTGTTGGAGCGTACGGAGGTTGTGCCGGATCAAGATGAGAAAAATATGAAATGGGAAGAAATAAAGGCGTTTGATGAAATTAACAAGCGAATAACGAATACTTGGAATGGAGTTACGCCAGAGCCGGTTGATCCTGATTTTTTGGCGCCGTATGTTTATCTTGGTGCGGGGTCGTTACCTATGGCTTGTCCATTACCGCCGACATTGAAACCGTTTGGAAGTGAGATAACGCAAAGTAGTATTCCGTTGATTTCTGAAACTGCTGCCGAGTGGCAGAAAAAGAGTCTGGAGTACAATAAAAGGTTGCAGGAGGAGATGGAGCATAAATCAACATCCGGCAAGGGCAGTTTTATAGACCAAGACCCTTGGGGCGGTGCGGTCAATAAACCTGACAAAAATCCGCAACCGCGATCGGTAACTGAAAATATTCCGCAAGAAGAACAACGTGTAATTACACATTTTCTTTTCAGGTATTTGGATTATTCGGTTCAACCCGGTAAGACGTATCGTTATAGGGTTAAACTTTTGCTGGCCAATCCGAATTATGGGTTGAGTGAGGGCGATGTTGTGAGTATTGATTTGACGAAGAATAAGTATTTGACGACGGATGTTAGCAATGCTTCAAATCGGGTAACAATTCCGCCGGATTCACGGGTGTTAGCGCGTTCGGTTTCACAGCCGCCGCGTTCGGCGCCTTGGTCGGAGCCGTCTGCGAATGTTCTTGCAGTGTACTTTGATTTAACGGACGGTTCGGAGTGGGTTTGGGGAACAAATGAGCGGGTTTATCGCGGTTCAATGTTGAACATTAAAAGTGCGCCGACTCAAGACCCGACGACTATTGATAAGCAGGAAACTCCTGGACGTCCTACCGGCGGAGCTGCAAAAACACCGACTACGCCCGATCCAAAATTGCAGGCACAACGTAAAGATGTAATTACAAATATTTGTATTATGGATATTTATGGCGGTATTGAGTTGGGCAAAGTTGTAAATGATGCGCCGACTGTGAGGACGCCGAGTAAGATACTTGTGTTGAATAACATGGGTGAAATTAGTATTCGTGATGTTGCGGAGGACAATCAGGAAATTGAGTCAATGAAATCAACAAAAAAGGACAGCATTAATCCAAAGAATCCAAGAATGTAAAATAATGGGGCGGCTCTAAAGATTTATTCTTTTTTGAATTCGGTTGATTTAGGTCAACTGAAGTCGGACGGTTTGTTTTTTTGCAAGAGTTATTTTGAGATTTTCTTATTAATCATTAATCAGAAACTTATACAAACTTAAAAAAATTTATAGAACATAAAATGAATTCACCAAAAATTACACGTGCGTTGATAAGTGTTAGTGACAAGGTTGGGATAGCTTCTTTTGCGAGGGGGCTTGTGTCGGCGGGGGTTGAGATTTACAGTACGGGCGGTACGAGGACGCATCTTGATAAGGAAGGAATTCCGGTGCGGGATATTGCGGATTACACAGGATTTCCTGAAATGATGGGCGGGCGGTTGAAGACGTTGCATCCTAAAGTTCATGGCGGGATTTTGTGCAGGCGTAACAATGTTGATGACATGAATGCGTTAGTGGAGAATGGGATATTGACGTTTGAGCTTGTTGTGGTAAATCTTTATCCTTTTGAGGCAACTGTATTACGTGAAGGCGTAACTGAGGAAGAGGCGATAGAGAATATTGATATTGGCGGACCGACAATGATTCGTGCGGCGGCGAAAAATCATTCGTTTATTACGGTAGTTACGGATCGTGAGCAATATTCTACGGTGCTTGAACAAGTGGAGAAAATGGGGTGTACAACATTGCAATTGCGGCAGAGTCTTGCGCGGGACGCGTTTATGATGACGGCTAATTATGACGCCGCAATTTCTCAATTTTTTATTAACCGTTTTGAAGGTGAAGGTTTTCCTGCGTCATTATCGCTTAAATATAAACGAGGCAGTGTATTGCGTTATGGAGAAAATCCTCATCAACAGGCGGCGGTTTATATTGATCCGAGTTCTAAGGTTGCGAGTGCTGTTACGGCACGGCAATTGAACGGCAAGGAGTTGTCGTACAATAATTTACTTGATCTTGATTCTGCTCTGGCGATTGTAAGGGCATTTTCTAAACCGTCTGCAGCGGTGATAAAGCACAATAATCCGTGTGGGGCGGCGGTTGGTGTGAGGGTTGTGGATGCGGTACGTAAGGCGATGTCTGGAGACCCGTTGAGTGCTTTTGGGTCGGTTATTGGATTTAATCGTCCGGTTGATGTGGAGTCGGCGGAATATCTTGTATTGCCGGATCATTTTGTTGAAGCAATAATCGCGCCGTCGTTTGATGCGGGGGCAATTGAAATTTTGACAAAGAAACCGAGGTGGGGGACAAATGTTAGGTTATTACAAGTTGGAGACTTAGGTGTTAAGTTGAACAAGTGGATGATTAGACCGATTGAGGGCGGTGCGTTGATTCAGGAGGCGGATGCGGGAGTTGATCCGGAAGATCAATGGTTGGTGGCGACGGAGAAGAGTCCTGATGTTGCGTTGATGGATGATATTAGGTTTGCGTGGGAGTTGGTGAGGCATGTGAAATCGAACGCGATTGTGCTGTGTAAGGATGAGATGTTGCTTGGTGTGGGGGCAGGGCAAATGAGTAGAATTGATTCGGTGGAAATTGCGTTGAAGAAAGCCGGAGACAAGGTAACGGGCAGCGTACTTGGAAGTGATGCTTTTTTTCCGTTTCCGGATTCGATTGAGAGGGTTGCGGAGTTTGGAATTGCGGCTATAATTCAACCCGGAGGTTCAAGAAAAGACGCGGCGGTTATAGATGCTTGCAACAATGCTAATATCCCAATGATTTTCACAAATCGAAGACATTTTAAACATTGAGTAATATTTCAGTGGATTTAGCATTTTGAGTTAATTAATGAGTTAATGAATGAGTAACCTTTTCGCTAACCTGTAGGAGACCACCCCTAACCCTTCCAAAGGAGGGGAATAAGAATACGCCTCCTTCGGAGGCGAATATTCCCCTCCATTGGAGGGGTCATGGGTGGTCGCGGAGGAGTCAATGGCGGTTTTCCTACAAGTTACCGGAAAGGTTTAGTGTTTCTTTTCTCTAACCCAAAAATACACCAACACAACAAAAAACCTACACCGAAAACCGCCATTAACTCCTCCGAGACCACCCCTAGCCCC
>JAITDV010000595.1 GCA_031282385.1 Planctomycetaceae bacterium
AATTTATTGGTCTTGGGTAACAGAATAGTTGACGATAAGAAACACACGGCTGAATAGATACGATTTTCATTTTTGACTAACATAATTATTGTTACAATAATGCATCAAAAAAATAGTAATTTGACAAACATTTCACACTCAAATTTATAGTGTTATAGTGTTAAACGCCATTTTGCAAAAGTTCAGATACAATATCAAAACCCGTTTGAACTCCCTACCTTTCAGGGTTTGAGTCATAGTGTATTCTTTCGTAGGGCGTTGTCCTACGCTATTGATTCAAGGCTTTCAGCCTTAATTCAAAAAAACAACACAAAAAAATTTCTACTGAAATATTACAAATTTTTATAATTCTATTAAAAATAGTTTTTAGAAGCTGGCTTAAATTGATCTTGCTTTGGATTTCTGAAAAAACTATAATCCGATTCTTGTTTCTTTGGGCTTGCTGTGATATTCCAATTTGTGGGATTGGTTACAATGTTGAGGTAATTTATCGGCAGAATTACAACTCCTTAAAATTGTGATTGCTTGTAATATTTCAGTGGAATGCTTTTTGTGCTGTTTTTTGAACTAAGGCTGAAAGCCTATTGCCGTGAATTTAACTTGAAACAAAATTAGGCATTTCACGATAAAAAACATTCCACTGAATAAATACGATTACTTAACATATACACTTAAAATTTTAACAATGATAAAAATAGGAATTATTGGTGCAGGGCGGCTTGGTTCTTTTCATGCTGATAAAATTGTTGCGCATGCTGATTTTGAATTGGTTGGCGTAATGGATACATTGCAATCTGCACGTGAACAATTAGCTGCAAAATATAACGTCAAAGTATTCGATAATCCCGATTCACTTCTCGATAATGTTGATGCGGTTGTGATTGCTGTGCCTACATCGTTACATTATGAACTTGGCGATTTGGCATTACGGCGTAAAAAACATTTGTTGATTGAAAAACCTCTTTGCAATAATACCGCCTGTGCCGATAAATTAGTCGAACTTTCAAATAAAAATAATTCTATCTTGCAAGTCGGACATATTGAAGAATTTAATCCTGCGTGGCAACCCGCCCGAAAAAATATCCTTGAATTTGCAAACAATAAGCCCGTTATAATCAACGCAACACGGACAAGCGGATACACTTTTCGTAGTACTGATGTTGGTACGTTACTTGACATGATGATACACGATATTGATCTTGTATTGTCAATTGTGCAACACAACACGGTTTCTGTTTCCGCTGTAGGATTCAATATTATCGGAGGTCAACACGAAGATATTGCAGACGCGCGAGTTCAATTTGAAAACGGTACGGTTGCTAATTTTTTCTCATCGCGTGTTGCCGCTGCCGCAGTCAGAGAAATGCACATTACAACTGTTAGCGGAAATATTCATATTGACTTTGCACAAAGATCATTAACGTTACAAAAAATCAACAACACCATTAAATCCGGCAAGTTCGCACCCGAAAATCTTAATCCCGAAACAATCTCAAAAATTCAGCCTACATTCATGCAAGAATTTTTTGTTACAAATAAAATTGAAAATGAATCAGTGGACGCATTAGCGTTGGAGATTGACGATTTTGCCCTTGCAATTAAAAATGGAACTCCGCCGCGAATTACAGGCGAACGCGGATTAAACGCCGTCAAATTAGCTGAAACAATTCTCAAAACAATGCAATGTAATTGACTTGATTTGATTTGATTTGATTTGTTCGGTTTGGTGTTTAGAATTTTTGTTACAAAAAGTGGATGTACGATATTTTGAATATGACAGAAGTTGAAGGAATTGAAAATTTGCGATTTAGATTACCGGTTGGTTTTAATGCGGTTGGGGCTGAAGGCATGATTTCACGGCAACAGGATTTTGATATTGAAATTATTGAAGTGCCATTATTATTGCCGGATGTTAAGGTTGCGTCATTGCCGGTTCGGCAACGGATGTCAATCGGTTCACGTAGTTGGTTTTTTGATGCACCGTCTGACGAGGTTAAACAACCGGACAAGTCCGAACAATTTGATATTAATCAATTCAGTACTAAAGTTGATGAAGGATCAAGAATTGGCGATGAATCTGCGGGAATTGATACGGCTGGAGTTGTTTCTGGTGAAACCGGACAAGTTGTGATTTCGGATCGGAATATTTCGGAGCCGATATTTTTTTCTGATCCTGACAAAGTAACACGAATTCGTATTCCGCGCGATGCGATCAAAATAGAAGACAGATTGAATTATATTTTACAACCTCCAATCGAATCGATATTGCATCTTCCGACAGTAGAAATGCCGTTTGAACCGTTTCCATATCAACGTCAAGGAATCGCGTTTTTGTACAGTGCGGAATTTGCGATTCTTGCAGATGAAATGGGACTTGGCAAAACAATGCAAGCAATAACAACATTGCGTTTATTATTGCGAACCGGCGAAGTACGAACGGTTCTTCTTATTTGCCCCAAACCTCTTTTAACGAATTGGAAACGAGAGTTTGCGTTGTGGGCGCCTGAAATTAACGTACAAATAATCGACGGTTCACCAGTACGCCGTAAATGGCTATGGCAACTTCCCGGCATTCCGGTTCGAATTGCAAACTATGAATTATTGCATCGCGACAGAGAGTATTTTGATTTACCGCGAGGTTCAGGCGGTTTGCAATTTGATTTGGTAATACTTGACGAGTCACAACGGATCAAAAATCGCGGCAATGTAACTGCTCAAGCAGCACGTGCAATTCCGCGTCGGCGCAATTGGGCATTGACCGGAACACCGATAGAAAATTCGCAGGAAGATTTAGTTGGGATATTTGAGTTTCTTGCTCCCGGTTATCTTGCCTCCGGTTTGAGACCGACCGAAGTTTGCAATATAGTAGGCGAACATATATTACGGCGTACAAAAGAAAAAGTTCTTACAGATTTACCGCCAAAGTTGGTGCATGACGCGATGTTGGAATTGACCGCCGGACAATCTGAAACATATCGAATGGCAGAAAATGATGGTGTTTTGCGTCTAACAGAATCCGGTGATTGCGTTACAATACCTCAAGTTTTCGAGTTGGTGATGCGTTTGAAACAGATTTGCAATTATGATCCGGCAACTGGTGAAAGCGCAAAACTTGAACGTTTGGAAGTAGATATTGAAGAGGTAGCTCAAAGCGGACGTAAGGCAATAATTTTTAGTCAATGGGTAGAGACGTTACTTTGGTTGCGCAGTCATTTGGAGCGTTTTGGTGTTGTTGAGTATCACGGCAATATTCCGTCGCGTCTTAGAGATGAAAAAATCAGAGAGTTTCGTGAAGACAAAAATAAACATGTGATATTGATGAGTTATGCAACAGGCAGTGTTGGTTTGAATTTGCAATTTGCCGAGTATGTATTTTTATTTGATCGTTGGTGGAATCCGGCAGTTGAAGATCAAGCAATAAACAGAGCGCATCGAATCGGTGCGGCAGGTCCTGTTACAGTAACACGGTTTATTTCTGTTGACACGGTGGAGGAGCGGATTGATCGAGTATTGCGTGAAAAACGCGAGCTATCCGAGTTAATCTTGTCCGGCGCACGCGGATTCAATATGTCAACAGGATTAAATCAAGAAGATATTTTCGGTCTATTCAATCTAAAAATCCCGCAAAAGAAAAAACCTGCTGCATAAGTAACTGTAACCATTCAATCGGCAGTTTACGCGAAAAAAATTTATGGCAAACTGAAACATAACTATTTGTCCCTGAAAAAGTCATTTGGCGCTATAAATTCTGGGCTTATCTGGTTGCAATTTAGAGTTATAATTTGCAATATAGTTATTGTTTTATCCGAGATTTTCCATAAAACCTTGCAAATATTAGACCTTTTCTCTAACCTAAAAATACATCAACGCAACAAAAAAACCTTATTTGTAGTTCAATTTTTTATAAAAATCCATATTTTCTAAACTCTTTCTTCTAACAATTGGATTGCCTGCGACCGCGACTGAATAGTTATTTTGCGGCAAGAAAATTTGTTTCAAAAACTTCCTGACTTTTAGGCTAATTGAAATTGATGAATAATAATTGATAATATAAATTGTTTACACTTTAAATTTCGTTTACCTTCGCCTGTTTACCTATTGGAAAGCAGGCTTTTACGCCCTTGAGTCGCGCAATTTATAACACGAGCAGTATAGTAACAATCAGAGTATATCCAATTGTTTTTTGTAATCTCTAAAAATTGAAATTTTAATATCATGATTACTAATTATTTTCGCCAAATTATTAAACATATATGTTGTCTGCCTAGTAAGATTGTAAATAACATTCTATTTACAAAAAACAAAAAAAATGTAAATCGATATAATGCTTATACAGTAACTGATCCATTGCCGAAAGATGCATACAAAAAATTATGTTTACAAGCTGATTTGATCATGCAAATTGTTGGTCAGAAAATCGAGAACAAGGAGAAATTATCAGAGATTGATCTTTTGCAAAAAGAGATATATGAAAAATTACGTTTACAAGCTGATTTGATCATGCGGCTTATTGGTCAGAAAATCGAGAACATGGAGAAATTATCAGAGAACGGAATGTATTATGTTTTAATACAACAATTGAAGTTATTGTTCAAAATTTTATCTGCATGTTCCGGCGATCTCGATGCGACATATAAAATTGGCGAATATTATTCCCGCGACAGTTATGGATTGCCTAAAGATGAGCAATTTGCTTATCGTCTTTTTTTGTTCGCGGCACTTTTAGGACATAAACGAGCAGTTGTAAAGTTAGGATATTGCCTCGCCAACGGAATCGGAGTTCCGCGAAGTATAAAAGACGCTGTATTTTGGTATGAAGAAGGAATCAATTTTTGTGATGCATTTGCATTAGAAATTCTTGGCAATTATTATTCGGAAAAACAAGAAACCGACGAAGATCGCCGGAAAGCTATCAAATATTATGTTGCCGCCGCCGCCGCACGGCATCCAAATAAATTTAATTTTTATTCTTATGCCGCTAACGAAGGAAGCGCACACGCACAATTTATGTTAGCGTTTATTTATCTTGAGGGATATATTGCTCCGCAAGATATTAAAACAGGATTTCAATGGTTGCACAAAGCTGTAGAACAAAACTACTCCGAAGCCCAAATTTATCTTGGGGACATTTATATGTTCGGCAAGTACGATATTGAAGTTGATCTGCAAACGGCGGCACAATGGTTTCGCTTGGCGGATGCGCAAGGAAATTATAAAGCAAAAAAATTTCTTGCAATGTGTTTATTACAGGACAACAGCTCAGAAAAAAATACTACTGAAGCAATTTCTATTTTGGCAAAATTAGCACAAGATCAATATGTCAAAAAACCAAATCAAAATGATTGGGAACACATACCCGCTGACGCAGAGTGTCAAGACTTATTGTCAACATTATATTTTAATGAAACAATTCCTGAATATAATCCAAAAGAAGCTATAAGATTGTTGCGGGAAGCTGCACAACGCGGAGTTGCCGACGCTCAAGCCGATTTAGGTGTACGTCTCTTACACGGAAACGGAGTAAAGCAAAATGTAAAAGAAGCACGTCATTTTTTGCGTAAAGCCGCAAATAAAAATAACGCAACTGCTCAATTTTATCTTGCTGAAATTTACGCAGAAGGTAATGGAGTTCAAGTCAATCGAACAGAAGCTCTCAAATGGTACTGCAAATCCGCAACTGCCGACTATACTCCAGCATTGCAAATTGTAGCTGATTGGTTTATACACGATAAAGGAATGTGGAAAAATGAACTTACCGGTTATTCGTTACTCGCTTTGCTTGCAAGAACGAACGATGAAGAAGCATTAACTTTGTTGACGAGTGCAGCAACTTCTGGTAACGCTAACGCGCAATTGGCTCTATACGGTTACTACAATAGTCAACATCGTTACAGGGCTGCAAAATTCTGGCTTGAAAGTGCATCCAAACAAGAATTACCAATGGCATTATATAAATTGGCTTGTTACTACAGAAGCACAAAAGACAACAAACAATATATCCATTATTTGCAACTCGCCGCCGAAAAAGATTTCCCAGACGCGCAAGTAGATTTGGCATTAGCTTATGAAAGTGGTATCGAAATGCCTAAAGATTTAGAAAAAGCTTTCCAACTAATGAAAATAGCAGCAGATAAAGGACATGTTCAAGCAAACTATTACCTTGGAAATTTATACAAAGACGGAACAGGAACGATTGTTGATATTGAAAAAGCTGTTGAATGTTACAAGATTGCGGCTAACGGAGGAAGTTCGGATGGTCTTGAGCGGCTTGGTACTTTTTATGCTTTGGGCAATGATCATGTCAAACCTGATCCAATACTTGGATTCAATTTGATTCAACATTCTGCTAAAATGGGAAATCCAAAAGGACAATGCAGTTTAGGTTATTGTTATTTAAAGGGAATAGGATGCGGTCAAAGTATTGAATTGGCTTTTCAGTGGATTAGTATTGCCGCACAATCAGGGCATCCTGCGGTGCTAAGATTTATTCAGGATTGGAAATTAGATATTCCAAAATTATCAGAAGGTTACACTCGACTACAAAAATTGGAACAACAACTATTCCCAAAAAAACGCTTTGATCAAATACTTGATCAGATTTTTTGTAACGAAAAAATAAATTCATCCGAAATAAAATTGCTAAAAGAAATGTTGGAAAAGCTTTCTCAATTTAAAACAGATAATAAACAAGACGAATCACAATAACCTAATTATCGAAAACCTCTCTTTCAGGGCATCAATTATGCCCTTGTCTATAAGAGGAGGAGTAACAAACCGAAAAACAAACCTTGAAACACGAATGGATAAATTTTTTATTCTACTCATTTGCCGCCAAACCGGTTGTCAAACAATAATAACCGTCAAGCCGCGAAATTGCCCGTAACTTTTCTTTATCCGTAACAATACTGACCGTCCGTAACTTATCATCGCTCGCTAATTGATTCCAACTATAAAGTTGTCCCTGAAAAAGTCATTTGGTGCTATAAATTCTGGGCTTATCTGGTTGCAATTTAGAGTTATAATTTGCAATATAGTTATTGTTTTATCCGAGATTTTCCT
>JAITDV010000599.1 GCA_031282385.1 Planctomycetaceae bacterium
AATTTATTGGTCTTGGGTAACAGAATAGTTGACGATAAGAAACACACGGCTGAATAGATACGATTTTCATTTTTGACTAACATAATTATTGTTACAATAATGCATCAAAAAAATAGTAAATTGGAAAATTCAACAATAAACTCCTACGAAAACAATATACACATTCACGGACAACTAAAATGGTAACTTACCTACTGATCGTCATTTTCTATTTTGTACACACAATATTCAGAGTTTTTATAAACAACAGTAAAACCAAAACGTCTGGATAAATCGGGACTGCCTGGTGCAAGAATATAATTGAAACGATATTTTTTTTGTAAATTCCGTATTTCGTCCGGCGTTTTTCTGATCAACATTTGCGAAAACGATTTTTTTGAAATTTTGTTTATAAGTAACTCTGATTCTTTACTTCTGCCGTCTCCAAATAATTCTTCAATTGATCTTGCCCATTGAATAAGCGATTTAGCATCTTGCGGTACCTCTTTCCACACCGCAACATTACTTCTGTTTGCGTACCATTTAAAAGTTACACTATCGAATGGAATGAAAAATTTAGCTGACTTTGGAGTATTTGCCGTATCAGAAATCCAATCACACACTTCACGCCATTTGTATGCTTGGATAGATTTTTTTGAC
The DNA here is from genome assembly GCA_031282385.1 of Planctomycetaceae bacterium. GTDB lineage: Bacteria > Planctomycetota > Planctomycetia > Pirellulales > Thermoguttaceae > WRKP01. The sequence continues at coordinate 640 of JAITDV010000599.1, forward strand.
TCTGATTTTGGAAACGAAAATCTTGTCCGCGAATCCGCCAATTCCGTAAATACTCCAAACGGCATATAAACTAAAATTACCGCATAAATAACAACAAGCCATATTTTTAAATTGTTCGCGTCTGCATTTTCTGCAACTTTAGCATATTTAACTATCGGAATGTCATCATTGATATTATTTTGTTTGTGTTGCAGGATTTTAACATACTTTTGGTATATCTTGCTAAAATTCAATTTCGGACAACCACCCCAAAACTCACTAACAACATACAAAATTAAACGACATAATAAAACAGTAATACACCACGTAATTGTAACATAAGGCACAGTTTTCCACGAAAACATAAAACCGCCAAATAAAAAATAATCAGTAATCATGAATATCGTTACAAAAATTGTTGCCGCAATTATTACCTCTCCCAATCTGGGCAAACGCGGCGGACATATTCGCAATTGACCAACCAACCGCAATAACCTAAACATCGAACCTATTGCAATTCCCATCGGAACTGCAATATCAGACATTCTAAACCAATAAAGACGTAATACCGTAGCAGACATTGATTCATTGTGCCGCAATACGTATGCTAAAATAAAACCAACTAACGAAATAATAAGAGTACCCCAAACAAAAAAATCAAACCACCTTTGCCGCCTATTTCCAACCGGAATAAAACGACAACAAAATATCCATAAAATCACTAACAATAAAAAACGCAATACCCGCGTCCACGTAAACATGTACGGAACAAGGTGATGACTTAATCGCTCAAATACATAAATCCGATGCGACTCCTGAACAATATCGCCAACAGTTCCATAATCCAAAAGTAAACACGGTATTATCCCAGGTAACGCAACCAAACCGCCCACAATCATAAAATAATAATCAGGTTTCCGCTTGCAGAATATATGTACAATAATTGCAGCAATCGCAGACCAGCCGCCAACTAAAACATGAAACGCTGAAGCCACTCCCAAAAATATCCACACTCGCCCCCAATGCCCGCGTACCAGCTCCGCCAAAGCAAATAAAACAAACGGAAACGCAAATGACTTGCCCTCAACTCCGCCAATAATCCATTCTCCTGCCATGTTAAATTCCGAAACATAATACGCCATCGCAAGACCAGCCGGCACCGAACTCCACCGCACACGAATAATAGTGAAACATAAATGACGCCATGCCAACGCTAAAAGAAACCAAGTCAAAAAACGACCAGTTATCGCCATCCAATACGGAGACATAAAAAACGACAACCAACCAAACAAAAAATAAAATGCCCAATGCGAATCCTTTGAATCAAGAAACGTATCGTCTATCACCCAATTTGAATCCCAAAAATGAATCGCCTTGCCAATATAATAAGGCTCATTCACGTCCGGCACCGGCGTACCGCCAAATACACAAAAAATAAAAAATAATATCCACACCTCACAAATATCCGACAACCGCACCGAAAATTTATCGCCAACTTTTGATTTAAACAACTTTATCATTTTTTGTAACAATAATATATTAAACTGTTCACACATTATATTCTTCAATACTATTCACACCTTAAATTTCAGTTTTCTTTTTAAGGAACATAAGAAACAAAAAATCAAGTGTGATGAATATAATTTTTTATAACTTGCGTGAATATATCTAATCAGCAAACCCGTTTTAAACTGTTAATACTTGAATTTTCCTTTACATTCGCCTGCTTACCTATCGGAAAGCAGGCTTTTACGCTCTTGAGTTACGCCGATTAGTACGGGCAGTAAAACGCTTTTGTGTTATCGAATTTTAAATTAGCTTGGTATAGCACAACCCTACGCTGGTATTGTGTTGGTTTATTTTGGTATTATAATCGTAACATAATTGGGAAACACAACAGCGGTTTTATGAATTGTATCAACTTATACAAAATATTTATACCCAATACCGCACACTTTAAAATTCGGTAACAAAAATGCGTTAAAACGGATATTCCAATAGTTAATCCCGTTTGGAATATTTAAAATTAAAGTGTAAACAGTTCAATAAACAATTCCGCATCATTTTTGTAAAATGATCGCGTATGCTGTTCGTACTATAAATTACGTGACTCAAAAGCGTAAAGGCCTGCTTTCCGATATAGGTAAGCAGGCGGTGGTAAAGGAAATTTAAAGTGCGAACAGTTTAAAACAATACAAATTATATTTATGGATAAACAAGACATTGAACAAAATATCGAATCAAATACAGAACAATCTCAAACAGATCAACTTGAGGACAATTTGTACTTGAATCCGCTTGCGGATAATTCAGGCAATTCAACTACAACTAACCCGCAAGTTGAAGATTCAAATTTGTCTGATTCAAAACCGCGAGCGGAACATTCTAGCGAACTAATCCCTCCAACACAACAACCCTTTACACAAATCATTACTGTATCGACCAACGACGCTGTTACAATAACTTCGTTAAACTCACAACCAATACCGTTTTCGCCGTTTGCAGTTGAATCTAATGGTTCAAATTGTTTCTCTTACAATCCAAAGACAAACACAAACACAAACACAAACACAAACACAAACACAAATGTCAAAGATTGTATTAATAAAGATTGTATTAATAATGTTGAAAAAGAACCATCAAATTCTGGATCATCTCGCGGTAGTATTTCTTGGATGTTTTTGCTTGCGTTAGGGTTGGTGCTTCTTATAGTGTCTATTACGCATTGGCTTGCGGAACAAATAGTTTATTCGATGAATCGCGGTGCGGAACGTGCCAAAGCTGAAGTTGCGAAAGAACTTCTTGCCAGTATTCCTGCTCCGGAACAACGAATACCTTGGGTTGTCAAGAAAGTTGCGCCGAGTGTAGTTTCGATTCGTGTTTATACACAGCCGCGAATGGGCGATTTAGGCGTAGGTATCGGAACAGGCGTAATTGTTGGTTCTAAAGGTTCAACTTCTTACATTTTGACCAATCACCATGTTGTCGATAAAGCCAGATTCTTCACAGTTCAATTCAGCGACGGACAAACGACAAGCGATGTTGAAGTTATTGGTTTTGATGCGGAAACTGATCTTGCGGTGTTACGTATTGGGCAATCGCATTCGTCGATTGAATGGGGCGACAGCCGAAAAATAAGTGTTGGTGAACAGGTTGTCGCAATAGGTAATCCATTCGGGTTGGGCAATACTGTAACATCAGGAATAATCAGCTCAACCGAAAGATACAATCCAAATCAAAACGGTTCAAGATCACACGAAATGTTGCAAACAGACGCCGCAATAAATCCAGGTAACAGCGGAGGTCCTTTAGTTAATTTGAATGGTGAATTAATCGGAATCAACACGACTATTTTTTCCCAAAACGGCGGAAATCAAGGAATAGGTTTTGCTATACCAAGTTTACTGGCAAAACACGTTTACAACGAAATACTTAATAATGGTATTGTAGAACACGGATGGCTTGGAATTATTATGATGCCAATAACAGAAGAATTAGCTCAATCACTCAATTGGGACGCCCCAAAAGGAGCAATTGTCCGCGATTTCAGCCCTTTTTCACCGGCAAGAGATGCAGGGATTAAACGTAACGATATATTACTCAAATGGGGCGACATAGAAATTCGTAATCCATTGCATCTATCGCATCTTATTGTTATGTCAAGGGCAGGACAAACTGAAACCGTCGAATTAATACGTAACGGAGAAACAAAAAAAATAAAAGTAACATTAGGTAAACGCCCCGTAAGTATTAATTCAAATTAACTACGCGGAATTAATTAAAAAATGAACTTTTGCAAATGGCGTTTAACACTATAAATTTGAGTGTGAAATGTTTGCTAAATTACTATTTTTTGATGTATTATTGTAACAATAATTATGTTAATCAAAATGAAAATCGTATCTATTCAGCCGTATGTTTCTTATCGTCAACTATTCTGTTACCCAAGACCAATAAATTCACGCGGGACAACATCGTTTTCCGAACGGTTCTAATAATCAAACCCTTATTTGTAACTATTCAGTCGGCAGCTCTACGCAAAAAAATTATAGCAGGCGGCAACGCAGCGTAGCGCAGTAACCGTTTAAAACTATCATATTTTTAACCACCCCTAACCCCTCCAAAGGAGGGGAATTTAATGTTCACCCCTCCAGAGGAGGGGAATTTAATGTTCCCCTCCTCTGGAAGGGAATTTAATGTTCCC
>JAITDV010000627.1 GCA_031282385.1 Planctomycetaceae bacterium
GACCAATCAATTCCTTGTTATTTATTAATTTTTGATCGGCGTTCGGCAGGCAAAAAACTTGAATGGGATCAAAGAATACAATGGAATGTTGAAGGTGATGTTACGGTTGTTGGATGTTAGTTACGAAAGAGTGTGAAATGGGCAAGAGTAAAAAAAATCTGATTAAATTTTACAGCGAAATTTCCAATACTGTTGAAAAAAACAAAAAGGTGAAGGCAAACACTGATTTACTCAATACTCTTAAAACAACAGTCCCGCAATTTTTTGATGCTGAAGGTAATTTCAAGATTGATAAGTTTGAACGCGAGTTGAAGGAAGCTGATATTTCTGAGGTTTGTGATGGTTATAAACTTAATTTTGTCGGCAAGGATTATGCGCGGTTGCAAACTGGACGAGTTGCGGAAACTATGATTGTTCCCGACTGTAACCATAACAACAAACCGGAAAACCGAAACAGCGGAAATATTTTTATCACTGGCGACAATCTTGAAGCTCTCCGCCATCTGCAAAACGCTTATAAAAATAAGATCAAAATAATCTATATCGATCCTCCGTATAACACCAGCAATGAATTTGTGTATAACGACGTATTTGAATTTGATGATGACAAGTTAAAAAATTCACTTGGTTACAGTATTGAAGAAATTGATCGGTTGAAATCTATTCAAGGAAAAAGTTCGCATAGTGCTTGGCTTACTTTTATGTATCCACGATTAAAAATCGCACAAAAATTGCTTACTGATGATGGAGTGATTTTTGTTTCTATTGACGACAACGAACAAGCAAATTTAAAACTGTTGTTGGATGATATTTTCGGCGAGGGCAATTTTGTTGCGGATTTTATTGTGATACGTTCTGAAGGCGGCGGGCTGGCAAAGCATGCGGTTATTGGGCATGATTATTTGTTGATATTTGCAAAAAATATTTCAAATTTCACGCCGCTTGGAAAAGCAAAAAAAATCAGGGGCGAAAAAGTTATAAAAAATAATGAAGAATATTGGATTGAGACGGATTGGCTGCGTAAAAAATTCGGCAAGTATGGAATCTGTCATTATGAAGAAATCATAGAATATCTCGGACAAAAAAAGAAGGATGAAATAGACAAGGGAATTGAGAATGGTTTTTATGTTTTGATTAAAAAAGATAACAGACATATTGTAGGACGTTATCGAAAAATGAGCGATGATATTTCAAAATTTTATACTGTTCTGAAACACCTCAATAAAAACGGCAAGACCGATTTGGCAAAAATTGGATTAGATGAAATTTTTGATTATCCGAAACCGGTTTCGTTGTGTAAGGAGTTAATTTCCGGTGCGACAATTTGCAACAAAGATGAGATTATTATTCTTGATTTTTTTGCCGGCAGCGGTACTACTGCTCAAGCCGTTTTAGAACTAAACGCCGAAGACGGAGGCAACAGAAAATTCATTCTTGTACAAATAGATGAACCGGCAAATCCTGAAAGTATCGCATATAAAGCCGGTTATAAAACTATTGATCAAATTGCTCGTAAACGTATTATGGTTGCGGGCGTGAAAACACTTGACGAATATAATTCAAAACAAGCACAGCATTGTAACAAAACAAAAATTGACAACGCCAATAATACAACATCATGGAATAAAAATATCGGTTTCAAGCATTATCGATTGATGAATCCGAATGTGAGGACTATTGATAAAATTCTTGAATTTGATCCCAATGACGAAAAGTTGATCGAATCCGACATGATTACACCTTTTGCCTATCCCGCAACCAGAACAGATGGAATTAGCGTGTTGCTTTCAACTTGGATGATTGCTGATGGATTTAATTTTGAAACGCAAGCCGAAAAAATAAATTTCGCAAATTATCAAGCACATTACGTCAAAGACGCCGCGACTCTTTATCTCATCAACCAAAACTGGAACACAAAAGCGTTGGAAGTTCTATTACATAAAATCCGAAATAATGAATTAACGGTCAATACTATCATCGTGTATCCGTATTCATTTTTATTCAGAGCAATACGCGAATTGAAAACAAACATAAAAACAAATTTAACCAATCCGCCAGCAATAATAGACAGATATTACTAAAAATTGATAACTATTCGGTGATTGTTTTTGATTATTTTTCTTCGTAGTCATCTTCGTATTCGTATTCTTCATTATCGTCATCATCATTGTTATTGGCGTCATTGTTTTCATTATTTTTCGGCAACAATTCACTGAGAACTTTTGACACATACAATTGGTTTTTAATGCCTTTGTCGAGGACGAATTCTATTTTTGGCGTGTAGCGTGCGTCAATGCGTTTTGCAACTTTTGATTGAAGAAATCCTGCTGAGGATTGTAAGCCTCGCATACAAATTTTTTGTTTTGATTCGTCGCCCATTATTGAGACATGTACTTTAGCAATTTGCATGTCGCCTGAAACTTCTACACGCAAAACTGTAACATCACGTACTCGCGGGTCCTGAATTTCTGTCAATATAGACATACTGACAACTTGACGAATTGCCTCTCCGGCTTTAAGCGTTCTTCGGCTCATGTGAAATAAAAAAACTTTTTAATAAAAAATTCACGAATCAGAACAAACAAACGAATCGGCGTATTCGTTGATTGTTAGAATCGCTAATAAACATCGGGTACAATTAATTTGATTATCGCTTGATCAAAATTTATTTAAACCGTTCATACTTTAAATTTCCTTTACATTCGCCTGCTGACCTATCTGAAAGCAGGCTTTTAGGCTCTTGAGTCACGCAATTTATAGTACGAACAGTACATCGATCAACTTATTGCTCAACAACGATAGATGACCTTTCGCCGAAAAGGTCACATCTCAATGACACAACTTGAAATCTTGTAACATTTCAATTACTAATTAAGGGATTATACAGAATACAATACATATTTCAACAGGAACATCTGAAACCATGGGGGGATTGAATTGATTGATATTGTTTGTAAGATATTCGCTGTTGTGTTTGTTTATTTTTGGCGAATTTTTTTGGGATTTGTTGACCTAAATAATAATATAATTATGTATAATTCTTTAATACTTATTGCGTTGGTTCCGTTAATTGGACCCGGTGCGGTTGATCAAGTTGATTTGAATCAGAGTAAAACAAATATTGTAACGAATAATCAATATGTTCGATCTGCGAATGAAATTTCTGTTTTGCCAATTCCGTTATCAACGTCGGTGAAAGAATCTGAAACACCTGTTAAAGTTGTTTCTGCAAACAAAATTGATAGTGATGTTTCTTCAGATACAGTACAACCGGTAACTGCATCTCAAGTTACAAATAATGAATTGATAGTTGGAGGTTGGCTTGAAGTACCGAAACGAAATCATATTATTCTTGCTGCGCCTTGTAGTGCTGTTCTAATGTCTTTGAGAACTATGCAAGATAATAACGAAACGATTATCACTGAAGGAATACACGTCAAAAAAGGACAATTTCTAGGAAAGTTTGATGACAGAACTTTACAGAATCAGTTGCGAATTGATGAAGCTCAACTCAATGTTGCAATTGCGGCGGAGGAAAAAATTATCGAAATTGAATATGCGGCAAGAACTGTTCAGGTTGCTATAACCAAAGTAAATATTTTAAAAGAAACAAACAAAAAACATGCCGGGACAATTCCGGCAATTGAAATATTGTTGGCGGAACATGAGCGTTTACAAGCCGAAGCCAATCTTGAGTTGTGTAAGTATGGAATTGAACATGAACGCAAAGAAGAAACAAACGTGAGAAGACAGACTATCGAAGCAACAAAAACAAATATCCAAATCCGTCAACTTATTTCGCCTATTGATGGTGTTGTTACAAAAATAGAACGCGCCGAAGGTGAATATGTTCGCGAAGGTGAACCTGTAATAGAAATCACACAATTGGACACATTGAGAGCAGTGTTTAAGGTCAACCTTACGGATTGTTCGCCAAGTCAACTTGATGGAAAAAATGTTACAGTACAAGTCAAAAAAACAAAAGAAGGTAACGAAATTTTCGATGGAAAAATTGTTTTCATAGACCCAAAAGTCAACATCAACACTAACGAATACGACATCTATATTGAAATAAAAAATCAAGAATCCGGCAACCGCTGGAAATTACAACCAGGAAGCCGCGTTACTGCAAAAATTAAACTTTAAATGGACAAATAAAATTTTGTATCTATAAAAAAGTAATTTTAAACTGTTCACACTTTAATTTCTTTTACAACCGCCTGTTTACCTATCGAAAAGCAGGCTTTTACGCACTTGAGTCGCGCAATTTTATAGTACGAACAGTATATTTGATTTTTATTTTGGTTGTTGGATTGCGATTTCGATGCGGTTATTTTTAGCTCTTCCTTCAGCAGTGGAGTTATCGGCAATAGGATGTTTTGAACCGTATGATACAGTTTTCAATTTAGCGGGATTGTACTTGAGAGTCTTGACGCAATAATCCATTATTGTGCCGGCTTTGATTGCTGCGATGTCATGTTTTTGAGTTGGATTTTTTGGGTCAACATCGAGGTTGTCAGTGTGTCCTTCAATATCAATTTCTGCTTCGGGATAAGCCGCCTTAATTTCTGTTATTATTCGTAGCAATAATTCTTCCGCTTTTGGTGTGAGTTTCCATGATGTACTCATAAAGAGCAGAGTATCAACGATACTTATTCTGACAATACCTTTTTCATCTTTAGTTGTTGTTACGCCTTCAACATTGAAAAACGGCAATGATATTTGTTTTTCATTTTTATTTGTGTTGGGCGTCAAAACTTTGGAGTCGTGTGATTTTTCGTCAGGTGTTTTGGGCAACGATGACGGAGTTGAAGGTGGTGTTGCTTGCGGTTTTGATTCTTTTGCTTTTTTAAGTTCTGTTTCGAGAATTGTAATTCGTTTTTTTAATTCGTTTATTTCGGGGTTAGGAGTATTTTTCGGTATTTCAGAAGTTTTTGTCTCGGTGTGTGTTGTGGGATTTGGTTTTAATGAAGTCGCTGGAGGTTCTGCGATGTTAGGCGGTATTATTGGGCGAAATGCTTCATAACGGCTTTTGTCTAAATCGGAAGGTTCGCGTGCAATACTTGTAGGCGGAAGTACGGAAGTTGTACTGTTGGGAATTGATGATGTGCCTGAAAAAAACGGAGGCGAATTACTGGTGAGGTTTGTTGTGTTGACGGGCAGTTTAGTTTCGGGCGATGTTGTGGTGATTGGATAAGGTGTTGGTGTTGGAGAGGTTGGAGATTGTGGTGCAATTCGGTTTGGAGAAGGCGTTGAAAAAAGTCTGATACTTTGACTCGACGCAGAACGACAACCCGTAATGCAAAACGGTGAAACCAACAGAAGGAAAACAATTACCGACGTCTCCCTTCGTTTTGTCAACTTCTCAAAACACTCCGTCATGTTTTTTATGCTGAACGCGACCATAGTTTTGTGTTGTGATATATTCTGTCGGGTTAAAAGTAATTTTTTGTTTTAAACTGTTCACACTTCAAATTTCGTTTACCTTCACCATCTTACTTATCGAAAAATAGTTTTTTACGCTCTTGAGTCCCGTAATTTATAGTACGAACAGTTAATGTATTTTTGGGCAGTATGACTAACTTAAAAATTTATGTAACCATTTTGTTAAATTATCTGAATTTGTAATTATTCAGTTACAAGTTTCGTTTTGGTATTGTTCTGCCGATGATAAATTGTAAACAAAGACCTCTCGGATTGTACTATATAAAACGGCGTTTGTATTTGAAATTTTGTGAAAATATTGACAAATAGAGCGGTATGAATACAGATTGTAACGGTTATAATAGAATTATTGAAAGAAACCTTGAAAAATATAAAATATATTGGGAATTTCTAATAATTAATTTTCAACTGTTCACACTTTAAATTTCCTTCACCGTCGCCTGTTTACCTATCGGATTGCAGGCTTTTGCGTTCTTGAGTCATGCAATTTGTAGTACGAACAGTATATTTGGTTGCGAACAACTGAAATCGAAATTGAAATCGATAAATTTATTTTTGGCAAAATGGAAATTCTGATCGTCGTAACGGCAGGTGAAAATGAAATAATAAATCAGCAGTACAATGTTGTTGAAGTCGGCTTTTCGACAGGTAGTTTTGCGGATGTTACAGACAATTCAAGTGTGAAAAGTTTTAATTTTTAATATTAGATATTTTTTGTTATTGTATATAGAACTTAGATTGAAATTGTATTAATTACGGAAGGGGTTACGATGGTCGATTTGATCAACCGTGAATTTGGCGATTATCATATTTTGCGTCGAATAGGCAGTGGTGCGATGGCAGAGGTTTATCTGGCAGAGCAACGTTCTCTTGGCAGGCGTGTTGCGTTGAAGATTCTGAAGCCGGAACTGGCGTGCGATGATGTTTATTTGCAACGTTTTGTACGTGAAGCGCGAGTGATTGCTCGTATGGTTCATCCTAATCTTGTGCAGATATATCAGACGGATTGTTTTGACAATTACTGGTTTATTGCGCAAGAATATGTAGCTGGGCAAACGTTGCAAAATCTGATTCAAAGTAGTAGTCCGATTCCGGCTATTCGTATTGCGGAGATTCTTTGGCAAGCTTCGGCGGCGTTGTATATCGCGGAGCAAGCTGGAATTGTTCATAGGGATATTAAGCCGGAAAATATTCTTATTAGTGAAGATGACAATGTTAAGTTGGCTGATTTCGGATTAGCTAGGTTTAATGAGACAGGTTCTTTGGCGTTGACGCAAGTTGGAATGACGCTTGGCACGCCTCTTTATATGAGTCCGGAACAGGCGCAAGGTAAGCCGCTTGATCATCGTAGTGATATTTATTCGTTGGGGATAACTTGTTATCATGCGATTGCGTCGCGTCCGCCGTTTACTGGAGAGACGGCGATTGCGGTTGCGTTGCAGCATGTCAATACTGAACCGATGCCGATTGAGAGTGTGCGTCCCGATGTTCCTATTCATCTTTGCAAGATAATTCATCGAATGATAGAAAAGGAACCGATAAAGCGGTTTCAATCTTTCAATGAAATCAGGATTGAGTTACGTTCTTTTTTTTCTACGGCGGCGCCTGATGGTAACATAAATTTATCTGACAAATCTGAATTGATGAGAATTGATCCGATAGAAAAAAAAGTTTTAGAGCGTGCGGAATATTTACAAACGATATTGAACAAAGAAAAAAAATCTGCGGATAAAAGAGTTGGAGTATTACGGCGTTATATTTGTATGTTTCTTTTTTTTGTGTGTTTGATTGGAGTTGGGGTTTTGTTGGGTTATGTTCGTGTGGTTTCAATGCCTAATCCGTTACATGCTCCGTCGGTTTCTAAAATCAGAAAGTATGATACGGTTGAGGAGCAGTGGGTTTATGCGTGCATTCTTGATTCGCCTGATGCGTGGGGCAGTGTGATTGAGTATTTTCCGAATGCTGATTATTACTGGAAACGCAAGGCAAAACGGCAATTGATACGTTATTATTTTCAATCAAGCGAGCATGGCAATGCGGCGATATTGTTACCGTTATTTCAGGAGTTTGCTCAATTGAGCGGTGTTGATGAGCAGGATCGGGCGATTGGTTTAGCGGGGTTGGCGTGGTACACGGCGGAGTTGGCGGATGAGAATGAGAGGGAGAAGATAGACATTGCGTCGGATTATTTGTTGCAATTTTATGAAATGGAATTTGTTCATTTTGATCCGTTGTTGATTCAAATACTTGACGCCGCAAAAAAAATCATACAACGAAAAAGCAAACCCGAATCCAATCGCATCCCAAATACTCAACAAAATTCAGTAACATAAAATTAGATACAACTACAATAATATGATGTAACTATTAGACCTTTTCTCTAACCTAAAAATACATCAACGCAACAAAAAAACTACAACAAAAAACCGCATTTAACTCCTCAGAGACCACCCCGAACCCCTCCTTCGGAAGGGGTCAGGGGTGGTCACCTACAGGTTAGCGAAAAGGTCTATTCAGACACGCAACACCCACAATCTAAAAACAACACAATTGTCTAAAGTAAAAGAATTAGATTTTAGGAAACAGGAACGAATCAGATAAAAACGCAGCGTTCTAAAGTAAACAACCCTTTATTTATCCAATTTCTCACAGTAACCAACAAAACAACTAAACGCGCCATTACGCTCTTATTTTCGTTCAATTTTTAATAAAAATAAAAATCGTATCATTTCACCCGAATGTAACATTCCAATGAAATGTAACTGTTTATTGATTTATTTCTTATTATTTACACTTTGATTTTAATTTTTATAATACTTGCGTTTTAGAGCGAAGGTAAATTGGGGGACAATTTTTAATTGTTTATTAGTTGTGTGCAAGAGTAAAATTGTTTTGGCAGATATGTGATTTGTTGGTTAACAGTTCAAGTAATCTTATTTTTTGGGAGAAGTAATTATGTTGGAAAGATTTTTTAATATGCCGGTTGTTTTTCAGGTTGGCGCAACAAGTATGTTGTTTTTTTTGATTTTGTCATTGTTAATGTTGTGGTTTAAACGTGGCATTTTGATGAATGTTATGTTGTTGTTTTCGTTTCTTTCTTGGTTGTTATTTTGCAAATTACCGATTATGGGATGGATATTGCATATTGTGATTACGTCATTTGTTTATTGGTTTTTATCGTTCATCATGATCAAGCAATATATTAAGGCAATGACCAAAGACCAACTGGAAAAAGAATGGCAACTTTATTCTTCTGATTTTGAACCGGTATTAGTTGATCCTTTGGAATTTACGTGGCTTGATCTTGACTATTATGATACGAAACAACGTGAACTGGAATCTTTGGGTTTTCGGAAAGTTCATGATTTTGAAAATCTACCTCAAACGCGGGTTTTTCCTGAAATGCGAACCTTTACTCGTTTACTTATCAACACAGATCGTGATATTGACGCGGACATTGTCCATATTCGTATTGTCAAACCGAAAAACATACTAGAAATAAATGTTGATATTCGTATTGTTGCTTTTGTGTCGGAGTTTTCTGACGGAACATTTCTTGAGACGCACAATACAAAGGGAGTTAATCTAATAGTGAACGTTGATGGTATTTTTATGCAGATGTTTGAACCTGATACGCCTCTTGAAAAATTACTTAACGCTCACGAAGAAAAAGTCGAATCAATTTGTGAAACGAAAAATGTTGAAGTGGTTGTTTTCCATACAGATCAAGAATTATCAGCATCGGGAGAGCGTGAATTTTTATTATTCCGCAAAGACCGGCAGAAAAAAGGCGGATTTATAGAAACAGAAAATATGCAAAATAGAGCCATATTTAATCAGAGAAATGAAGAAGCTGGAACAAATTCATTTCTTTCGGAATACGCCAAACAAGCTGAAAAGTTAGCTCGAAAACATCGCACAACACAAGAAAACGAGAACACATAAACAATAGAAAATCTCTAAAAATATTTTTAAACAATTCTTATCAATCAATTACAAATTATTAATCAATCAATAATGGCGATACTTCAATTGTTACGTATTTCGGCGTTACCGACACTTTGGTCGAATGTATTGACGGCTTATTTTATTGGGGGCGGCAACAATTTGAATTTATTGTTTTTTCTTTTGGTTTCGATGTCGTCAATTTATCTTGGCGGGATGGTTTTGAATGATTACTTTGATGCTGAGACGGACAAGATTGAGCGACCAGAGCGACCGATTCCGTCGGGTAGAATTACTATTCGGACGGCGTTTATTTTGGGGATGTGTTTAGTTACGTTTGGTGTATTTGTTGGTTTTATTTGTCCGTTTATTGGAGATTGTAGTGATTATGAGAAGCGGGTTGCGATTGGTATTGTTACGGTGTTATTTTGTTGTGTGATTTTGTACAATTCTTTTTTGAAAAGGATGTCGATTATTGGACCTTTTGTGATGGGGGCGTGTCGGATATTGTGTTATCTTTTTGTTTTTTTTACGGTAGAGCGTATTGTGTTGGTATCGCATACTGTTTGGTCAATTTTTGTTGGTGCGTATGTAATGTGTCTGACAATGGTTTCAAGATTTGAGGCAAATTCTCAAAAAATACAAAAAGGAGTGGGATTAGCGTTATCTTTTTTGATTCTGATTGATGCGATTGCGTGTTTATTTTTTGTGGATATAATTCACGCTTTTTTGGTGATTTTGTTGTATCCTGTTGCGGTTTGGCTTCGTCGTTTTGTTTCGATGACGTAGCAGCAAATTTGTATCGGAACAATTATTTTGATCGCCTCTATACGGTTCGTACTATAGATTGTGAGACTCAAGAGCGTAAAAGCCTGCTTTCCGATAGGTAAGCATGCGGCGGCAAACAAAAATTAAAGTGTGAACAGTTTAAAATATAATTTTTAATAATGGATATATTTATTGTACTTGAATTTTCTGTTTTAAAAAGATAATGTCATGTCCTCAAAGTCTCTTTTGTCCTTATATGAAAAAGGAAACCAAAATTTAAATTGTTAGGAGTATAAATTTAATTTTTTGAGAATGCTTTTTTTTGTGTGTATTTTGAACAAATTTTGAGGAATTATTTTTACGATTGACTTTAAAATTTAACTTATATTTTCAAACGTGCTGAAAGACAAAACTGTATATTTTCTTGGCAAGTTGAAAGCTTCGAATCGAACGGAGGCGGCGAGAGTGGTTCGGGGTTGTGGCGGCGAGGTTGTGCGTGAGTTGTCGGCGGAGGTTAACGTTGTTGTGGTTGGCGAGGGCGATATTTTGTCGTACAACTGGAATTTGTGGAATGACCAACTTGACACGGCGACCAAAGAAGCGTTTGAAGCGGGCAAGCTTGAGATAATTTCAGAGGCGACTTTTTGGTGCAAATATGGAGACGGTCAAACTGCGGAGAGTTCCGATTTGACAAGATCACTTTTTACGCCGTCAATGTTATCTGAAATTACGAAACTTCCGTTGCCTATAATACGTCAATTTGAACGTCGGAAACTAATAACTCCTGTAAGACAGATATATCAACTTAACTACTATGATGCTGAAAGTGTTTTAACGTTACGAATTGTGCGTAATATGCTTGACGCTGGAGTTTCGCCTTCACAAGCGGCGGGGATGTTGCAGAAAGTTAAACATAATTCGGCGGTGAATGATCTATACAATGCTTCGGATGTTCAATTTAATGGGAGAGAATTATTTATTGTTACGAAAAATGGCGTAGTTGATCTTCGCGGGCAACATTTGTTTAGTTTTGTAACTGATCCGAAAAATTCTGAAGTTGATTTATTGTCTCAAGCTGTACAGAATTGTGCGGCGGCATCAAGTGGAACATTGGAAGAACCATCGGAGTTGTCGAATTCGGCGTTACGATTGCAATCAGGTCAATCTGAATTTTTATCGTTATCTGTTTTGGATGGTATCTTTGAGAATGGTTCTTTGCGGTATCAGGTTCAGGGACTTTATGATGCGGCATGGCGTGCAGAGTTGTCCGGTGATTTGGGACAAGCAATAGAGATTTATCGTACAATAATTGTGTTTGAGGGTTCGACGCCGCAATTGAATTTTCAGATTGCGGAATTTTTGTATCGTCGCGGCGAGTTAGCGGCTGCGCGAGAACGTTATTTTGTGGCGTTGGAACAGGATGAAGAGTTTGTTGAGGCGAGGGCAAATTTGGGTTGTGTTTTAGCTGAGCTTGGTGAAGATCAACTTGCAATTGAGGCATTTAGAGGTGCGCTAAAATATCATCCTGATTATGCGGAGGTACATTTTCATCTTGGGATGTTGTTAAAGCGAGTTGGATTGATTTCTGATGCGATGGAACATTTGCAACTTTTCGTAGATATAATGCCGGATTCGCCATGGGCAATAAAAGCAAAAGACGCCATTCAAAACATCAATATTGACATATTGGAGGCAAATGATGGTTCGGTAAAATGATTTCGCTATTTTATATCCTTTTTACTTTAAACTGAACTTTTGCAAGTGGTGTTTAACACTATAAATTTGGGTGTAAAATGTTTATCAAATTACTATTTTTTTTGATACATTATTGTAACCATAATTATGTTAGTCAAAAATGAAAATCGTATCTATTCAGTCGTGTGTTTCTTATCGTCAACTATTCTATTACTCAAGACCAATAAATTCACGCGGGACAACATCGTTCTCCGAACGATTCTAACATTCAAACCCTTATTTGTCGAATTACCATTAGTAGCCAAAAATTCCCCTCCAATACGCCCTTATACTCTTATGTTTTGTTTGATA
Organism: Planctomycetaceae bacterium; assembly: GCA_031282385.1. Taxonomy (GTDB): domain Bacteria; phylum Planctomycetota; class Planctomycetia; order Pirellulales; family Thermoguttaceae; genus WRKP01. The sequence continues at coordinate 12,205 of JAITDV010000627.1, forward strand.
TTGTGTTAAACGGCACCGATATAATAAGGGCATAATGGCGCATTTTGAGGCGTTGTCTGCCGCTAAGGGAAATTGGATAAATAAGGGTTGTTTACTTGTAACTATTCAGTCGGCAGCTCTACGCGAAAAAAATTTTATTGCAGGTGCCAACGCAGCGTAGCGCAGTAACCGCTTAAAACTATCATATTTTTAACCACCCCTAACCCCTCCTAATGAGTAATACTGCTATAATTTTTTGTATCTATAGTTTTTACCATAATTTAAGTTGCTATTTTCTTTTCATTTTTTAATTCATTTTTCAGTTTATTTCTTGGTTCTTTCAAGAGTGGGAATTTGTTTTTTCTTTTTTTGAGAACTCTTGGTTCTGGTGGTCTTTGTTGTTTTGGAATCACGAGTGTCCTCGTGACCTCAAGAAAGTGGTTCATTTTTGAACCGTTTAGTTCTCCGTCGCCCAGAGCAACCCAATTGGTTGCCACCTGATGCGAAACGGTCTTAAAACTTAATCGTCTTAGTAATTCTTTGTTGGTCAAAGGATTTTTGGTTTTTTGGGGTGGTGCTGATTTTTTTGACCAGACCGCCTCGCACATCCAATACCGTACATAATTGTACGCTACCAGATTCATCCAAAAATCAATCGTCACCCTGTGTGGCGTCTTACATGCAATGTGTTCCATTTTAAGCGTTTGTTTCAGATTGAAAATATCCAACTCCACATTCCAACGGGTAAAATAGAGTTCGCCAATATCCTCCGTCGAATATTTTGTGGTCTCCGTCAAAGTGGTTATGATCGAAACCAG
>JAITDV010000034.1 GCA_031282385.1 Planctomycetaceae bacterium
CATCGCTACCCGAATTTTTTCCACTGCTCTTCAACGGCAATCCATCCGATACAAATTCTGTTTGTACGTTATATTCTTTGATTACAAAATATCTTTTTTTATCAAAGATAATCGTACCACTTAATAATTTCGTATATTTATTTACATTATATTGCCGACAACGAAACTGCAGTTCAACATAGTTTTCATTTTCTAAATGCTGCTCTTTTAGCGAGACTACTTCCATTTCTTCGGATTTCATTAAATTTTTGATCCATGATGATTCAATCATCACGGGCTCAAAAATAAAAACGGTTGTTTGTAAAAGACCATGATTGAATTGTAAATTTTCACGTGGTGCATTGTGATTATCCCATATTTTAGATAATTTCCATTCGGCAACTTTTGTATTTTTTTCTAACCTAAAAGCATAATGAGGATTAATAGCATTTAGTATCATACGTGTATTTTCTGTCGGATATATTATGACCAATTCATTTTTATCTAATAAACATACATCTGCTTTAAATGATGACTCTTTAGGTAACGTATAATTTATTTGCATACTTAATCCCTTGAAATAAGCACTTTCCAGTTTGTTCCATTCAATATCGGCTTCTTTTATAAATTGAGAAACAGACATGTCTGTTTCAGCATATATCGCTTTCTCACTCATAACTAACAGTGACAAGCACACGTAAAACAAAAAAACATTTAAAACGTTAAACAATATTTTTTTATATAACATCATAATTTTAATCAAGGATAAGGGATACACTTTCATATAGGATTCCACAAATGTTCAACTTTTATATTAAAAAATTTTGAAAAGAGGTAGCTGCACTAAAGTATTTTCTTGTTTTTTTGAAAGTACAGTTAATATACTCATTGTGATTAAATTTCAGTTTTATAAATAGCAAGCAACATTTGACGTTATGGTACAACAATACACATGAAAACCGAAAAGTAAGTTACAATGAGCATATTAAAAGTAAAGTATGGTTGTGATTTAAAATGCAAAATTACCTTTATTACCTTTTAAGACCACATTGAACTCATGATGGCATACAGATGCAGTTAGCAACCGTACCACATTTACATTGAGGGGCATCACAATCCAGTCCTCATACGCAATGAATTAAATAGTAAACTGCACATCTACCATCGCTACAATCATCATTTTCGGTTGTTTGTGCAATCGATGACTGAACAAATACCAAAGTAAGTGCCAAGAAAAGTAATGTCATTCCAAAGGAACACATTACGCTCGCCACCAACCCCAAAATTTTCTTTTTCATAAACTTTCTCCTTTATTTTAAAGGTTTATCTAAAAAATTTCACAATGATTTCTCATCGTGAATCAAATACTCGAAAATCGGCAACACTACCGATATTCGTTTTGTCCCTAGATCATCGACAAAAAACATAATCTTTTGCTTTTCCTTCGACTTAGATAGTTTATCAATCTTATCGAAGGTTACAAAAGAAACATACCCTTCGGCGTATGCGTCAATTTTCTTTGGAACATATTCCACAGCTCCGCAACTACAATCTGTCCTTGCACCAACGACAGTAAGTGGTCTGGAGGTATGATTTGTAACTAATATTTTGACAACATTCCATTGCGATTCTGATAATTCATCTATCGCAAACGTGATTTCATCTTTACTTAGCGATTTCTCCAGTCCAAGAAATGAACCGAAAAAGAGATGAATTTGAATGGTCGAGACAAGAACCATTACAAACGCTATTGTTGATGTCTGGATAAACCAGTTCTTTTTTATTTTCACATTAACACTTTGAGAAGTATCTGACAAGTTTGAACTTCGAGGGCGGAACAGTAAAAACAACACGACAATCACGGCATCCATTGTAGTTGTTAAAAATGGATTAACATTTACCGATCCGAAGCACCCGCAAGATTCCGCACCGGATATGCCTTTGAATAACGAGACTATACCAAACACAACAAATAGAATTGTTGTAATAAGCCATGCAATTCTAGTAACAAGACCAAAAAACAAGACCGATGCAAGAACCAATTCACATTCAATCAAAAGAATCTGAAACCAGCGTTGATCAAAAAGACCATCGCCCAGACTTGGAAATGTAGATAACTGATAACTTTTCAGGCATGCCGCAGTAATCAACACTGCCGCCACCAGAAGCCGTACCAACAACCAGCCAATTCCTCTACTATCGGTTTTACGATCTGTCATCTGCGATCTATTATTGTAGTCCACCATACTCATAACAAATCCTCTGTCAGAAAAAAACAAGCCTAATTAATTTAGCAAAGCATGCAAAAAAACTAGTCTCAAAACCCAACGTTACTCAGCACACTCATACTTCAGCTTTACCTTTCGTCTGCTTCACTATAGCACCTGATAATTTATATCTGCCGACAAAAACACAAGCCCAAGCACGTGAAAGCACGTTTACCCCATTCTGCAAAATAAAAAAAGGGGGGAGACAAAAAATTTTTAGATTTTTGCAATTAATATGACATAAAATCCACACAAACCTTTCGTCTCATGTTCTTTAAAACATATATTTATTTTTTTATTCGTGGTCAAAAAATTTATATTTTAAAATTGTCCAAATGGCAATGATTCCATCTTTCCAAGTGATTTTTTTCCCAGCTTTATAATCTCTACCGTTGTAGTTTATAGGAATTTCGCAGATACGTAAATTTCGTTTAGCGATTTTTACAGTTATTTCAGCTTCTATTTCAAATCGATTACTTTTTAACGGAATTGATTTGATGACATCGCTACGGAAAATTTTGTAACAGGTTTCCAGGTCGGTTAATTTCAATCCGGTTGCTAAAT
>JAITDV010000046.1 GCA_031282385.1 Planctomycetaceae bacterium
AACGGCATATCATTTTCGGAAAAATAATATTTGATGCAATAATATGACAAAAATCAGAGAATAGGAACGAATCAGACAAAAAAGCAGTACTCTAAAATAAACGTAACTATTCAGTCGTATTAATAAACCACCCCTAACCCATCCTTTGGAGGGGAACATTCAATTCCCCTCCTTTGAAGGGGAACATTCAATTCCCCTCATTTGAATGGGAACATTCAATTCCCATCCTTTGGAGGGGTTAGGGGTGGTTAAAAATATGATAGTTTTAAGCGGTTACTGTGCGCCGCTGCGTTGCCGCCTGCTATAAAATTTTTTTCGCGTAGAGCTGCCGACTGAATAGTTACAAATAAACGACCATTATTTATCCAATTTCCATTAGTAGCAGACAACACCCCAAAATGCGTCCTTATGCCCATATTATATCGGTGCCGTTTAACACAATATCAAACAAAACATAACGGCGCATCGGGTGGGAATTTTTTGCTACTAATGGGATTTTGACAAATAAGGGTTCGAATATTATAACCGTTCGGAAAACGATGTTGTCCCGCGTGAATTTATTGGTCTTGGGTAACAGACTAGTTGACGATAAGAAACACACGGCTGAATAGATACGATTTTCATTTTTGACTAACATAATTATTGTTACAATAATGCATTAAAAAAATAGTAATTTGACACACATTTCACACTCAAATTTATAGTGTTAAACGCCATTTGCAAAAGTTCAGTTAGAATTCGAATCCGCAAAATTTACTTTAACGCTTTTGCATCATGCTACAGAATTTCAATGAGTAGCCGTTACAACTTTGACTGCTTATTAAACTGTTCACACTTCAAATTTCGGAAAGCAGGCAGCGGTGAAGGAAATTTAAGGTGTGAACAATTTATCAAACGCAAATATTAACTTATTTACCGTTTTTTTAGAAACAAAATGTTGTTAAAAAATAATTTAACCAGCCGTTAACCCCTTTTTTGAATTCGTCAATTCTTCCGAGAATTTCACGTATTCAACGGAATAATTATGGATACAATTCCTTTTCATTTTTTGATGATTGCGTTGGACATGATTCTTGCAGGTTTTCTTATTTTTTGGATTATCTTCAAATTCAAGTTTCGGCGAGAGAGCAATGACGAAGCTCTTTACTACGGTATTGCCCCACAACAACCAAAATATACCAACACTGAATCGTTACAAAATATCAGAACATCGAAAGAGTATTCAGTTGTTAGAAAATTGATTTGGAATTTGAGCGGAGTTGTATTGTGTGGTGTGGTGATATTTTTGGGGCTGGTTTTTTTTGCTGTAATTTTCAGGAATAATTTCGGTCAATGTATGGTTGAAGGAATAACGTTTCATGTCGGATTATTTTTGTTATTTTCGGGAGTGTTGTTGTTTATTCAAAGGAGTCGTTTTATTGGAGTGATGTTGTTTATTTTTGGCGTTGTGGTTGGCGGATTGGGCGTGGACATGCTTTATATTGAGCCGAATGATTTGGTTTTTGAATATTATAAAATTGAAAGTCCCAAGATAAAATTTCCAGTTAGAGTTGTGTTTGTTGCAGACATTCAGACGGACAAGATAAATTGGTATGAAAGGTTGACATTGAAAAAAATAATGGAAGCAAAACCTGATTTAATACTTCTTGGCGGCGATTATTTGCAATATTACAAAGGTGAATCTGGAGTTGCGGATCTCCCGGAGCGTTTCAGAAAACTTTTTATAGAAATTCCACTTGACGCACCTTTGGGCGTTTATGCGATTGCAGGCAATGTAGATTATTCTTCACCCGAACAATTTAACGATTTATTCAAAGATACAATAGTAGAACCGATATTTTTTTCTGAAAAGATTGACGGACTTGGCGAAAGCGAAGAAAAAGGACCTATTGATATTCGGTTTCTTTCGGTCAACGATTCAATCAATGGAGTCCAACAATCAGCTCTTTCAACATCAGGTAACTTTACAATAGTTATTGGTCATTATCCCAATTATGCGATTAAAGATTATCAATTTTCCGATCAAGCTCCAGACCTTATGCTTGCCGGTCATACTCACGGCGGTCAAATTTATATACCGTTTTTTGGTGCGTTGCGGGTTAAGTACACAGGTCGCGAGACAATTATAACGCAAGAATTTCTCCGCGGCATGAAACATTTCAAAAACGGCGGCAACTTGCTAATTACTCGCGGCTCAGGAATGGAACGAGGTTGGGCGCCGCGTGTAAGATTCTTATGCAAACCGGAAATCAGCGTAATAGACATCGAACCCAAAAAATAAAATCAAACGGCATAAATCTTATTAAACAGTTCACACTTTATATTAGACCTTTTCTCTAACCTAAAAATACATCAACGCAACAAAAAACCGCCTTTAACTCCTCCGAGACCACCCCTAACCCCTCCGAAGGAGGGGTCAGGGGTGGACTCCTACAGGTTAGCGAAAAGGTCTATTTCCTTTATTGTCGCCTGATTACCCATCGGAAAACAGGCTTTTACGCTCTTGAGTTACGCAATTTTTAGTACGAGCAGTATAAACTGCATATTTTGTTTTTTTCTCTTGTGATACTTTTTAAAAATCTAAATTTTGCTTCAACCGTTCTGCGTATAAATCTACACGCTGCATTTCATTGGCGATTTCAACACGTTGCGGGCATTTGGGTTCGCACTTGTTACAATTTGTACAATGGTTAGCTTGCCGAAGTTTTGGAACACTGCGGTCATATCCAATCAAAAATTCACGACGTGCTTTTTTGTAATTTTCATCATTGGCGTTTTTCAATATTTTCCCCGCACTCACACAACGATTATAGTGTCCGAATGTGCCGGGAATGTCGAGACCGTAAGGACAAGGCATACAATATTGGCATTCCGTACACTGGATATAATCCGAATCAATTAATATTTCGGTTACTTTGTCAAGCGTTTTGTATTCCTGTTCGTTCAACGGCACAAGCGGCGCATGAGTGCGTATATTTTCTTGCAAATGTTCGATATAAACCATGCCGCTTAACGACGTCAGAACATTTTCAGGCGTGCCGGCATAACGGAATGCCCATTGAGCGGCGCTGGATTCAGGGCGTACTTCCCTCATCAAAGAAAGCGCCTGCGACGGAATTCTGGCAAGACGCCCACCCAACAACGGTTCCATAACAACCGCCGGAACTTTGTGTTTGACAAGCTCGCCGTAAAGATATTCAGCATTGACATTCTTAACTCTAACATTTTTGACGCTATTTGCGTGTTGCCAATCTTGATAGTTAAGTTGTATCTGGCAAAAATCCCATTTAACATCCATTGCCAAAACATAATCAAAAACTTTCACATCACCGTGAAACGACCAACCAAGATTGCGAATACGCCCGGCTTTGCGCTCTTCAATCAGGAAATCTAAAATTCCGTTGTCGATAAAACGTTTCCGAAAAGTTGCGATTCCCTCGCCGGGACCGATATTGTGCATAAGATAATAGTCACAATAATCAACTTGTAATACCTTGAAAGAATTATTGTACATATCAATTGACGCTTGACGGCTTGGGTCGCTGAAGTTGGACATTTTAGTGGCAATGAAAAACTTATCACGCGGATGACGCTTCAATGCAATACCTGTTGCGGTTTCCGACCAACCGCGAACATACACAGGCGAAGTGTCAAAATAATTCACCCCGTGAGCAATAGCATAATCAACAAGTTCGTTCACCGCATCCTGATCAATTTCTTCACCGTTACCGTCAGCTTTTTGCCGCAGAGGCCACCTCATACAACCGTATCCCAATAACGATACTTTATCACCTGTATTGGGATTGATACGATAAGTCATTTTGTCGGTCGGCACTTCATCCGCAGAACCGCCGGTCATGGACGACTTGTTGTCAGGCTTGCAACCATATATCGCCGCCGTCGTTCCAACTGCGGTTGTTCCCGCAATCTTAAAGAAATTCCTACGGCTTATTTCATTTTTATTATTATTATTATTATTATTATTATTATTATTATTTTCCATATAAAATTTGGTCTCTGTTTAAGGGATTTTTTGAGTTGTATTGTGAGCAATAAGGCTGAAAGCCTTGAATCAGTAGTGTAGGGCAATGTTCTACGCTACTGAATAGTCATCTATTTTTTACATTTATCTTTTTCTTTTTTTCTGTCAACAAATATTCTGTCCTTTCTTTATATTTCTCGAACAAAAACGCAACACTGACGGAATCATTGGAGAACGTTTTGCCGTAAGCTTTATCAACAGCTTTGTCCAATTTCTTGATGCGCCTTCAATAAATCGCGAGGCATTGTGAGCGAATCGTATAAATCAGCTAATGAATTGTCGGAATATTTTTTGCGAATATCTAAAATTTGTTGCGCATACTTTTCAATTTGCAATTTTTGTTTGCCCGTAATATTTTCCGCCCAAACGAAATTGTTGTAAACAATGCTCGCGGAATAACGATAATCGCTTTTCAATCTTCCACAAACGTAACGCATCCATGCATTATGTATTGATGACGTTAATATGCCAAATTCATATAACGTCGCCTTAGGAATGCATTGATTGGAATCTCCGACAATAACATTTTTATTAGACTTTTTCGCTAACCTGTAGGAAACCACCCCTGACCCTTCCGAAGGAGGGGAATAATTCGCCTCTCTCGTAGGCGTCTTTTTATTCCCCACCTTCGGAGGGGCTAGGGGTGGTCTCGGAGGAGTTAAAGGCGGTTTTTCGTTGTAGTTTTTTTGTTGCGTTGATGTATTTTTAGGTTAGAGAAAAAGTCTATTATTAAGGTTGTTTTGTTTGGAAAAATCAGGTTGAAAAAAAGTTAATTTGAATAATTCTTAAACAAACAAATGGATAACGAATAATCCGACCGATGAAATATTACAAAAAATTAACTAGAGTGATGCCTTAGATTTCCTTCTATATAAATTGCACTGAACGGGCGCGCCGGACAAAGATGTTCACATGCGCCGCAACCGATACATAATTCCTTATTAACAACAGGTATTTTCAGAGTGTTATTCTTATTGTTCGGCTCACTATCAACCCGTGTGATTGCACCGGTTGGGCAATGACGTTCGCAAACGTTGCACTGAATTTTGTCTATATTTACGATACATTTTTCCTTTATAAATACGGGCGACCCGATTGAAATTGCCGTTTTCTCCGCCCGTGTAATCGGTTTGATTGCGCCGGCAGGGCAAACTTGCGAACACTCCGTACACTCCAAACGGCAGTAACCGCGTTCAAAAGACATTTCGGGTTGCATTAAAGTCGCCAATTTTTCGGACGGGCGCAACACATTATTGGGACAAGCAGAGACACAAAGTTGGCAGGCGGTACAATGCGTTTTCATATTTTTTACGCCCAAAGCGCCCGGCGGAACAATGGGCGTTTTTCTGTTCGGTATTTTTTTATCTTCAATAGTTGCCAAACCGCCGTCGCCCTGTAATTTTTGTTGCGCTTTTAGCGTTTTTGTAAAGAACAATGTTACGAGCAAGAAAATTATACCGCGCCGTGATAAACTATTCAGGTTGTTCTTTATTGTAACAGGTATATTTTTATCTGTATTTTGATTTTTATCTGCTGCTTTTGGAAAAGTGTATTGTATTGCGTCTGATTGGCACGCTTTTGTACAATTAAAACAACCAACACAACGACTGTGATCAATATTCATTGTGCTGACGTTAATACACGAAGCCTTACAATTCCGCTCACAACGTCGGCATTCCGTACATTTTTCTCTGTTGACGGTCAATTTGAGCAGAGCGAATCTTGACAAAAAACCAAGGAATGCACCAACAGGACAAATGGTATTGCAATACGTGCGTCCGTTGTACCATGCAAGAAAACCAACGGTAAAAAGCGTAATCACCGCCACGCCAAAAGTAATCCAACCTTTTATCCAAACTTCAGTAGAATAAAAAGAATAACTATCTATTTTTTCGGCAAAAAATGCTAATAGATTGTTTCCTTGCCGATAAAGCGGTGAGAAAAAGTTGGACGCTACACGCCCGTAGGCGGCGTAAGGATCAAGTACCGAAACAAAAACACTGACCTCCGCAACAAAAGCAATAAAGAACAATACCAATATTCCATAACGCAACCACGATTTTGCCGGCACGAAACGGAAACGATTTTTTTTGCCTTTTATTCGTCCTGCCAAATGAGAAACGCCGTCTTGTAAAACGCCCAACGGACAAATTACCGAACAGTAAATTCTGCCAAAAAACAAAGTAAGAATAACAATTGCGGTTATCATTATTACATTTGTTGCCAACAGAGCGGGAATGAGTTGTATTTTTGCCAACCAGCCGAACCATTGATGAATGACGCCCGTAAAATCTAAAAATAAAAGCGTTGTCAACAGAAAAAATAACGCCGCCGCAATAAGTCTGAAATTTTTTAACATAGTATTTTAATTTGTTCACACTTTAAATTTCCTTTGCCGCCGCCTACTTACCAAAATCGGAAAGCAAACTTTTACGCCATCGAGTCACGCAATTTTGTATCACGCAATTATAGTACGAACAGTATGATAATTTTTTTAGTTTGGAAAGTTAATACGAAACAATATTTCACTGAATGAATAAAATTTTCATAATTTACAATAGACCTTTTTTCTAACCTAAAAATACATCAACGCAACAAAAAACCTACAACGAAAAACCGCCCTTAACTCCTCCGAGACCACCCCTAACCCCTCCGAAGGAGAGGAATAAGAATACGCCTTCCGAGTGAGGCGAATAATTCCCCGCCTTCGGATGGGTCAGGGGTGGTCTCCTACAGGTTATCGAAAAGGTCTAATTAAGTGAACTTCTAAAAACTCATTTTGTCCACGAATCTTCACAAAAGATCACGAATTAAATATGTGCAAATTTGTGTCAATTCGTGGATAAAATAAATTTATTGTCTAAATTTGTCTATTCTGAAAATTTTGATAATTCCGTCAAAAATAGGTTTTTTGAAGTTGCCTATAGTATTCTCTTTCTTGTGGGTCGTTTAATCTCATTATCAGGTGTAAATGCAACCACGAAAGATTCGCTACACGGCGTGCAGCGAATTCGGGGAAAGTCAGATAAAATTGCCGCATATTCCGCAAATTTACCTCCGAAAAACCCTTACCGAGTGTGTATGACAGATAGTGTGAAAGATTTGTAATGAGGTAATCGCCATAATTGGCACGGTTTTTTTCTGCCCTGTTCCTGTTCAACAATTCGCTTGCCAATTTGCCAATAGGTATTAATCATTACAGTGTTAACTGTCTGATAGGCAACATTTCGCGAAATTCGCAACAATTCATGGATTTCGGCGTAAAACGCATTGTCGGATTTCTGTATGTCGTTTGAGTCCATAGTTATTATTTCGCAACTATTCAGTCACGCGTGTTTATCATCAACAATTCTGTTCTCCAAGCCCAATGAATCCGTGATGGACAACATCGTTTTCCGAACGTCTCTAAGGCGTTGGTTCATTTGCTGCCGGCGGATTGGGTTCTTTAATTCCGTTTTCAGGAACGGCTTCACCTTCTTTGGGGAAACCTTTCATTGGCGGTAATTCGCCTTCATAGAAAAACGGGAAGCCGTCACTTTTAAGCCGATATTGCAATAAAGCTTGTCTGCGTAAAAGATGATCTTTTCTGAATTCGCCATACTCGTCAAACGGATGTTTTTCTCCGAATACAGAAAGGTTACCTGCTGAAAGTTGGCGAAAAATTGAGATTTGTGTTGAATCGTTGGACGTAATATTTACGCCGGCAGTCTCACCCAACGGTGCAAGATTAAGCGAAAAACTATAAAAACTCCAAACCAAATAAAGAATAACCGTAATTGCAATAAAATTACCTGCATTCTCCACTGGAATCGGAAACTTGACATTGACCCGCGAAAGTAACTTTGTCATTTCGTTCATTATTACCAATGAAACAATAAACAAAAGCCAAAGGAACAAAAAATCCGCAAGAAAAAGCATTCCTGCACTTTGACCCGTAACATAATGCGCTATCGGTTCAAACCAATTCACCGCAATAAGCGTTGAGAAAAAAATTGCAAATGCGGTAACAATATTGCCCCAGAATTTCTCACGCCAACGCATTCCATAAAGCGCCGCAACCACCGCAAGCGGAACTCCAACATCATAAATCGCCTCTAAAATTCCGTAAATCGTATCCATTGTAAAAAAGTGTGTTTGATATAGTTGTTGTTTAAGTTACATTAAGTTAAGTTATACGCGGCAATATCAAATTAATCCGCCGCCTTATATTTTACGTTACAAAAATATTAAACTGTTCGCACTTGAATTTCCGTTTACCGCCGTCTGCTTACTTATCGGAAAGCAAGCTTTTACGCTTTTGAGTCACGCAATCTATAGTACGAGCAGTATAAACTTGAAACAAGTGAAAAATATCTTTCAGATATTCTGATCTGTAGTAAAAATCTGTGTTTTGTCAAAAGTTTTTTTTTGAACAATTTCCGATGATTATTTCAATACTCTCGATAATTCTTCGACAGTTGTTACGCCTCGCAAAACCAATTCAATACCTTCATGCAAAAAACTACGTTGTCCTGATTTTTGTAGGAATTGTTTTATTGCGGCGTAATTTGGATTTGAGATTATGAATCCGCGAATTGAATCGTTCATTTCCAGTAATTCAAGCAATATCGTTCGTCCTCGATAGCCGATTCCGTTACAAGTCGGGCAAATTCCGCGTTTTCTTTCTTCGGCTTCCGGCAAAGGTGCTCGAGTTCTGAATAATTGCGGTACTTGTGCCGGATTGAGACCGAGTTGTTGCAACAGTTGCGGCGTCGGTTTGTACGGTTCTTTGCAATCAGGGCAAAGTTTACGTATTAACCTTTGACAAATAACTGCGTTTAACGGTTGCAAAAAACTCTGTGGTGTGATATTTGTTGCGAGCAATTTCAGTATTGCCTCAACAGAATCTTTTGAGCGAATCATAGTTACAAATAAACGTCCGTTCGCAGTATCTTTGCAACATAATTCCAAAGTTGCTAGGGCAGTCATATCGCGCACAATTACGGCATTCGGTTCTTTGAATAACACATTCGGCAATACATCAACCGGTGATTCGCCTTTTGAAGAATCGTATCTCACCATCAAAATATTCTCTATTTCTTCGCTTGGGGTTACAGCATCTTCAATATTCACCACATCGCGAGTGAAACGATCACTAACCCGCGAAAAAACATCCATTGAGCTTCGAAGACCGCTTGCCGGCGGAGCTGAAACAACAAGTAAACCTTGTTTACTGTTCAAGTGTTCAATAATTTTCTGCTCAACTTCCGGCTTTACTCCAAGAGAAGCAATTGTTTTAAACGGCACTTTCGCAGCAGTAAAAATCAACAATACAACTTCACCTGTTTGCGTTCCTTGTGATATAAACTTGACTTCGTAACGTGTTTTTTTCTTTGCATACATCGAACCGATCAAGGCAATAAACGTACCTTCTTGTTTGGCGCGTCTATTTTCTGGAGCTGCACCGACAAGAATTTTGGCGGCTTCAAGCATTTCGTCAAATCGATCTTTGGTTTTATTTTTTTCATTTGTTCGCGGAAACGGCGGTAACTCAAGCCACACTCCGTCAATCAAATGTTTAATCACAGTTCTGTCCGCATAAAATTCAAACTTCATACTTGCGGCTTCATTTGTGATTGCGTCATAAACTTGTTGTCTAAATTCATTGTAACCCGGAGCATTGCGGGCAATTATCAATCTACCCTTCAACGTTTTCGCATCAATATCTTTACCGGACGTTTCAAATTCGATTTGAGGACCTGCTTCGTAAGTGCGTTTTTTGACTTTTATTTTTACACCTATGGACTTGAGCATTTGGGCAAGAATGAACTGCAAATGTTCAGGCGTAAGAACTTGTTCGTGTGGAGGAACTTTTGCGTTGCGTTTAACAACATAGATTGAAATCGGCACGAAACAAATCAGAAACGTTATCGGAAACACAACCCAAAAAATAGGGACAAAAAAAACACCCGTTCCAATAATCACATAAAGAGCCATGTAACCTGAGTTGTAGAGAGTTCTGTTTGGGTTCTCAAGTCTTTCCATGTCGCCGTTCATCCAACTTGCACTAAACACCCAGACAAAAAACAGGAATATATATAGTGCAAGTTTTATCGGACTCATATACCAACCGGTACCGCGCCAACCTGTATTAATTGAACGTTCCAGAAATTGAGCATCGTCGAGTTCTTTTTTGATTTCAGAAATTGGAGCTTGACCGGCTTTGTCCCCTTCGCCGTTGTGACGTTGGCTCATATACCGCGCAAGCCGGACTAAGATTCTAACAACCGGTAATGACGTCGAGCGCCTTCTTGCTGAAACAACATTTATTTCAGGATTTATTATTGGTATATTCGAGTTGTTGTTTAGATTTGGATTGATTGGATTTTTTGTAACGTAATTTATATTGTCCGAGTTTAAGTTATTAGTTTTGCCGATAGATTCGGACAAATTTACATCCGGCACAATATCTTCGAATTTATCGGCGTTGTCAATATTACTTACCGCAAACAATAACAATGTTACGGCAAGTATTGAGATGAGTACCGACAATTTAAGTGAGAGGAGGTAATTGATAATGTTTGTAGTATATTTCTTTAATCTTGACATTTTTTGAACAGATTCTGTAAATTTTAATAACACGCAGGCAAAAAAGGACAACTACTGCTCGTACTATAAATTGCTTGACTCAAGAGCGTAAAAACCTGCTTTCAGGTATAGGTAAACAGGCGGTTGTGGTAAAGGAAATCTAAAGTGTAAACAGTTTAACACGTCCTAAATTTAATTCATTCCAACCTGTACAAACATCAAAAACTGTACAGGTCAAATTTTGAAGGCAGGGATTATACGACACAAAACTCCCATTAACAACATACCCCTCAATTTTTCATGTAATTAGTCAGTGATAGTTTTTTGTTTTATGTTGTTTTGTAGTAACTATCCAGTCGTGTGTAGTAGACCTTTTCGCTAACCTGTAGGAGACCACCCCTGACCTCTCCGAAGGCGGGGAATTATTCGCCTCCGAAGGAGGCGTATTCTTATTCCCCTCCTTCGGAGTCGTCTTCTTATTCCCCTCCTTCGGAGGGGCTAGGGGTGGTCTCGGAGGAGTTAAAGGCGGTTTTTCTTTGTAGTTTTTTTTGTGTTGGTGTATTTTTAGGTTAGAAAAAAGAAACACTGGACCTTTTCGCTAACTTGTAGTAAAACCGCCCTTGACTCCTCCGAGACCACCCCTGACCCCTCCAAAGGAGGGGAATATTCGCCTCCGAAG
>JAITDV010000066.1 GCA_031282385.1 Planctomycetaceae bacterium
CTCGCCGCGAACAAGTTGGCTACCATTAAAACAACAAAAAGACTTTTTCAGGGACAACTAATTACAATAGGTCTTTTATCATTGTTATAATCAGATCGCGGAAAATTATTGTAACGATAATACAACTAATAAAAATTAATAAATAAAAGAAAAAGAAAATTTTTTGTAATTGTCGTTCCCGTAGGATACGTTTTGTTATTTTGGATTTGTTATGTTTATTTTTACGGCGTGAATTTATTACCGTTTTGATTTCTTGAAAAGACGCAGCCGATTCGAACTCGCTCAAAACTTTCGGCAACCGGATTGTTTGCGAATCAGCAATGTTTTTTTGTTGCGAGTCAATTACTAATTTATCCGGTACATTTTGGACTCCTTGTGTTTGATATACGTATTGATTTGTTGTGTCTGATGTACATGATTGGATTAGTTCATTGATGAATTGTTCTGTTGTCCCGAATCGCGACAATGGGTCGTTACTCAACGCCTTTCTTAAAATCCGGCTCGTTTCAACAGAGCAATTCATAATATCCGGCGGAATGTAATCTGTTATTTGCTTCAAAAGAATATTTATTGAGTTAGCATCAAATAGTAAGTGACCGGCGATAATTTCATAAATTATTACTGCCAATGAATATTGATCTGACAATTGTGTTGCGGGTTGACCTCGAAGAGTTTCTGGTGCCATGTATCTGATTTTAGAAATTTCATTGACCAGCAATCGAGGTTCAATTTTTATTACTTGTTCACGTATAATTCCTGTCAACTCAAAATCCAATAACATTACGCCGTCCGTTTGATTTATAATTATTGAGTCCGGCGTAATAAAACGATGGATAAAATTTTTCTGCTGCAACACATTAAGCATCCATGCAACCGGTTCAAATATTTTGGACAACAAATACAACGGAAAATAACCTTCAACTTTTCGCCACTTGTCCGCATAAACTCCAATCGAATCGCCATTGACAAAACGCGAAACCAAAAAAGAATCCGAATCCGCAACTTCACAAAACCGATCTGGAAGGATCAAATTACTGATATTAAGCTCTTGAATGATTGGTTGTAATTTATTGAATTGAGATCGTATCCGTTCAATTGAATCTGTATCACTCCGAATCAGTTTCGGCAACAACCGAATCATAACTTGACGTTGCCCCGACAACTCCCGCGCCATCCACAACCGACCGCTCAATCCGCCATAAATCTGATACTGTAACTGATATTCATCGATAAGTATTTTCATAAAATTAAATTGTAATTGTAATCGCTCATAACTAATCAAACAGTCAACACTTTAAATTTCGTAATCTTTAAGTTTTTATACTATTGAATTGTTGAATTATACAATACGTTCAGTACAACGTGTTGACAAAGTATATATTATATTTGAAAATGAAATTGTTGCGATCCTACCTCGAAATTGTTGGGAGTATGTTCAAACCGGAACATCAAATTCCTGATTATTTCGGAATTTTTGTAGGATAATTAACTTTGGTGAACTCTAAACTGTGAACAGTTTAATATACAAAAACAAATTATAATTCAACGACGCAAGAGCGTTGAAACTGGCTTTCCGATATGTAAGTTTGCGCGGGTTGCCAAACATTCAAGTGCGAACAATTTAATTTTGATGTCAGTAAATCGAGTTACGATGTATTCTATTCCGTCGAGTCGTGAGAGTTGGTCTGGGACGGTGTTTGTGTTTTTATCAACATTTTTTTATGGCGTATCAAATACGACGATGAGGTTTCTCACGGATTATCATATTGATACGGACTGGATATTGTTTTACAAGGAGTTGATAGGTTTTTCTATTTTATTACCTTGGGTATTTTTGCGTTTTTTTCAAGGACGTTTTCAGAGAATTTCGCGGCGGTTGATAATTTATGTCGTGATGGCGGCGGTGATTTGTGAGTTTGTTGGTGCGCATTTGCAAGTTTTGGGTTATGCTATTATTGGTTTAGTTGTAACGGTGCCGTTGATACAGTCGTCAACACTTATTGGCGTAGCGATATTGGGGCGTTATTTTTTAGGTGATTTGTTATCTCGGCGACGTAGTTTGGCAATTTGTGTATTGATAGTTGCGGTGGTGTTGCTTAGTATCGGCAAGGAGTTGACGGTTCAAGACGGCGGAAATCAACGCGGAGGTTTGTTATTTATTGTGATAGCAACTGGAGCTGTTGTTGCGGGTATTGCGTATTCAATTTATGTCGTGTTGTTACGTTATACGGTACATAAATATTGGAATGACGGCAGCAGTGTGTGGCAATCGTTTCAATTTACAAAATGGGTCGGATTTGATTTACCGGCGCAAGAAATCAATTCAAATAATGGTCAATTAAATGTTGTACGAAGTTATGCTCCATTTCCTGTAACGTTAATGATGAGTATTATTCTTGGGGTTGGTGTTTTGATTTTTGGAATATGTATTTGGATGAAGGGCGGCACGGCTGGTTTTTATACGGTACCGGTTGTTGCGTGGTATTTTATTCCAGTGGCGGGATTGAGTAATGTAATTGGTTTTTTTTGTCAAATACAAGGTTTAAGAATGACATCGGCAGTGCAGGCGTCGTTGATAGGAGTAACTCAAATGATTTTTTTGTCGGTGATAGGTTTTCTTTATTTCAGGGAACCGATTAATTTTGTTGTCGTGTCAGGTTTAATATTGACCGCTTACGGCGTAATTATCTCCGCCAAACCAGAAAAATAACCATTTGTTAAATGCGGGATTCAGAATTGACTTACTATCTGGATTTTTGCAAATTCATGTCAATTCGTGGATAAAATAAATTTATTGTCTAAATTTGTCTATATCTGAAAATTTTGATAATTCCGTCAAAAATAGGTTTTTAGAAGTTGCCTATCGTAAAAAAGGAAGTAGGCACAGTGGTTGTTTGTACAAATATGAAATTTACGTTAAGGATGTTCAAGTTGCAAATAATTCAAAAAATGATTACAAAGTCAATATTGCTCTTATAAGTCCGGGTTCGTGTCGCGTGACGCGTGACGCGTGACGCTTGGTATAAGATTGGTGATTTTTGGAGTTTTCACACTATAGTCATAAAATCACGAATATTGTTGCGCCGCGAGAGCTTGAAAAAGAGATACGCGAACACAAGAGTTATTTTGTCGGTTATGTTGAGCTTGATCCCAACGCGGTTTCGTTTGATAAACCAAAATTAGAAGAAGTTGAAGAGATTATTCCTTTTCTCTAACCTAAAAATACATCAACGCAATAAAAAACCTACAACAAAAAACCGCCTTTAACTCCTCCGAGACCACCCCTAACCCCTCCGAAGGAGGGGAATAAGAAGAGGTCTCCGAAGGAGGGGAATAAGAATACGCCTCCGAGGGAAGCGAATTATTCCCAT